>JAHEZF010000026.1:9747-12822 GCA_023251215.1 Sphingobacteriales bacterium
TTAGGACGATTCTCCGACCTTCGGTTATTTAATTCAGTCTGGACTTTTATTTCAAACTCCCGTTGACATTCAAAAACCCTATTGGCTCTTTGTTCATCCAGGATCACTTTGAATTCATTGCGGAAGTGAACCCGTACTTCAGCAACTTTGAGTAGAAGCATGGGTCTGTCATTAATATTCTCTCTGTGTGTTCTTCTTAATTCAACAATATAACGCAGGAACACAGGACTAAATCTTTCTGCTTCATTTTTTGTAAGATTCAGTCTTTTCTGGATATATTCCTGCATTCTCTGCTGTAGCTTGCCACCACGTTCATCATTGCCATTATCCTGCGTCCGGGCAGCAAATCCAGTGAGAAAAAATAAACTTAGTATCAATAAATACTTTTTCATCGTATTAATTCATTAAGGATATATCAGTTATTTCAGGATCTGCAGTGTCTTCAAGAAATTCTTTTAATTCATTATCCGTTACATCTTTCAACAGGTCTTTCACTTCTTCTTTAGGATTAATTTGAACTTTTTCTTCACTTGATAATCCTGCATCTGTGAATTGCTGAACAAATTCAGTCAACTCTTTATCGCTTGTTTTCTTTATTTCTTTATTCAGGTTTTTTTCAAATCTGGCAAAGTTCTTAACAGGCTCATTTTGTTTATTAAAATATATTAATCCCGCCAAAGCAATTATTCCTGTTATTACTGCCGCTGCTGCATAGCGCAACCATCTGCGACTGGTTATTGAAATAACCCTGGTTTCAGATTTGGTATTTGCTCTTACTTCCTCATGCAGAGTTTCAAAATAACCCTGGGGAACACTATATGGCGCCTGCTTATTCAAGCTACTCAGCAATGGAGAAAGCGTTTCCAATTCTTCTTTAGCCGTTTTATAATCTCCGCTTTCACGAACAGCATGCATCAATTGTTCTTCCAATCCTTCAAAATAACCGGAGGGAACAGTGTAAGGCATTTGCTTTGAAATGTTGCTCAATGCTGGTGACAAATAATTTAATTCATCAGCAGTAGTTACAGCTTCCAAAGCTTTTATCCTGTTCAGTACGTCGCCGACTAATCCCTCAAAATATCCCTCAGGGACTTCATAGATATTTTGAATAGCTGCATCAGCCAGTGTACTTTCCAGTTCTTTTAATTCTTGCAATATGTTGGTGCTCTGTGTCATTTTACGTTTAGTCTGACATATTTCGCCTTTCAAAGTTTAATGATTTCTGATATAATCCTCAATTTTTTTGACCGCATGGTGGTAGCTGGCCTTCAGGGCTCCTTCGCTGGTTTCCAGCACCCGACTCATTTCCTCATAGGGCATCTCATCGTAATACCTTAAGTTGAATACTATCCTTTGCTTATCAGGGAGTTGCTGAATAGCTAACTGTAGCTTCCATTCAAGCCGGTTAGGGTCAAAGTGACGGTCGGCTTTTATTTTATTACTAAGACCGCTTTCCAAATCACTAAGGCTTACAGACGACCTTTTTTTCAGTTGTTCCAGGTAAGTGAGGCATTCGTTAGTTGCAATCCTGTAAAGCCAGGTGTATAGCTGGCTGTCTTCCCTGAAATTTTCGAGCCCATTCCACACCCTGATAAGGACATTTTGCAATACGTCGTTGGCATCTTCATGCTCCACTACAATACGGCGTACATGCCAGTATAATTTTTCCTGGTATCTTTTGATAAGTGCCGTATATGCTTTTTCTTTTGTAACCGGGTTACGGAACTGTACCAGCAATTCACTATCGCTTGTTGTCGTTAGGGACATTTTATCGGGCATTAGTTCTGTTAGAATATTGGAATGTGTATTTGTTTAAATGGCTTTTCGGTTGTTAAAAATAGAAAAGCAGGTTCAGATTTTAAAAGAACCTGCCTGATTATTTAAAACAATCTTTCAACCCCTTTTTTACGGCTTATTACTTTTTCGGCAGCAGTTATAATATCTGGCACATCCAAACCATATTTTTTCAATAGATCTTTAGGTGTTCCGCTTTCACCAAATGTGTCTTTTGTACCCACGTACTCAACAGGCACGGGAAAATTTTTGGTAGCGCATTGTGCAATGGCATCGCCTAATCCGCCAATGATATTATGTTCTTCAGCAGTTACGGCACATTTTGTTTTCCTGAGTGATTTAATAACGGTTTCTTCATCCAGCGGCTTGATGGTATGTATGTTTATTACTTCAACACTAAGTCCTTTTTCCTGTAAAATGGCTCCTGCCTGTATCGCATTCCATACCAGATGGCCGCAGGCAAAAATGGAAACATCCGTTCCTTCAGAAAAGAATTGGGCTTTTCCTATTTTAAAATCAGTTTCATTGCTGAATATCGGCCACGATGGACGGCCAAACCGTAAATAAACAGGGCCTTTATGATCTGCAATAGCAATGGTTGCTGCTTTGGTTTGATTATAGTCACAGGGAACGATCACTGTCATTCCCGGCATCATTTTCATCAAACCAATATCTTCCAATATCTGGTGTGTGGCGCCGTCCTCACCTAAAGTAATACCGGCATGCGAAGCACATATCTTTACATTCTTACCACTATACGCAATGGATTGACGTATCTGGTCATACACCCGCCCCGTAGAAAAATTAGCAAAAGTTGTTGTGTACGGAATTTTTCCGCCAATCGTTAATCCCGCAGCAATACCCATCATGTTGGCTTCTGCTACACCGCATTGAAAAAAACGATCCGGAAATTCTTTGATAAATTGATTCAACTTGAGAGAGCCGGAAAGATCGGCAGATAGTGCTACAATGTTAGAATTTTTTCTTGCAGCTTCTACAATCCCATCGCCAAAGCCACTGCGGGTATCTTTATTCCCGGTTGATTGAATTTCTTTCAGCATGATTAAATATTGGTTGGGCAAAAGTAAGGCTAAGAGGTAAAAGAGAAAAGGAGAAAAAAGGTTTGGACTGGTAGTTTGTAGAGTTTGAGAAAGTTGAGGTCTTCCCGAATTTATTTTTTTGCCTCTTTTTCTCTTTCAAACTCTTAGTTTAATTCACCCGGCTGGCTGGTAAAAACAGTTTCATCGGCTTTCAGCCGCTGCTCCCATTTCCAGGCAGTGG
>JAHEZF010000027.1:0-9484 GCA_023251215.1 Sphingobacteriales bacterium
AACTGTATTTACGTGCAGCATTACTTGTTGTTTGCCCGTTTGTGCCTACTTTAAAACTCAACTGCTGCACATTTAAATTCGTTACAGTAAAAATATCAGTTTTTTGAGTTGTATCGGGTCCGCCATGTTCAGCACCACCTATGTTTTTCCCCATAAATCCAGTTCCTATACTTGTAATTGAAATTTCAGTAGGGCTCGACAAATATGTGGTAGTCCCTCCACCCATATCCATAATGTCGAATTCTTTAATATTATTATTCCCGTCAATATCTAATGCAGTCATGGAAAGACTTGGAATACTAAAAGAGTTGAATGTATTAGTTGTTACAAATTTCATTGTAAATACAACATAGGCAGATATATTAACACCATTCGGAGGCTGAATAAATGGCTGAAAAGCCGCTGTGTATCCCCAACCAGATTTGTCCACATCTTTCAGCACGGCGCCACCTACAATACTGTCAACAGAAACGATGGCATCCACACCTGACTGCACATTTTGAAAACGATAAATTGCGCCAACCGTATTATCGCTTCCTGATATCAAGATGCGGCTATCAAAGTTCATCACCTGAGCTGAACTTTTTTGAGTAAATAAAACAGTCAGGATGATTGTAAAAAAGATACATACCATTTTTTTTGCCTGGCTAATTGCAGATTTCATTGAAACGAAGGTTGAGTACAGATTTTTCATCACTTTAGTTTTTAGGGTTTAGAATTATTAGTTTGAACTTTTCCCTTAGAGTGCAATGAAAACCGACTTGTAAGAGGAGAAACAGACCGGGAGGTAAATTTCCGTGATGTGAGTAGTTTGTTTCATGGTCGGATTACGTTGTTTTCTTAGGGATTGTTCGATTCGAGGACAAACATAATACGCAGATTTTCTACTTGCAAGTTTTTCGAGAACTTTTTCGTAATAAAAACCGTATTTCCTGTAGTAATTTTACGATTAGTATTGATTACCAAATCTCTTCAATGATGTTTTTTTAAAAAAAATATTTTAAAATTATTGAACTGGAATAGTAAAAACTGCAATCTTATTTGAAATCTTACGTTGAACTTATGAAAAAAAGGTAAGTAGAAAATACTTTCCTGCTTCTCAAAATGAGAAGCGATCTCTTTGAATGCGGATCGCTTTTACTAATCAATATATAGTTTAGTTTATGCCTTGTATTGTGGTATCAGGCCATTGGCCAGTTCTACCATTTTTTTCAAACCATCCTCAGGCAGGTTTCCTTTTTTAAATTCAGCCATTAGATCAGGCAACTTATTTTCCATTTCCATTAAAAAATGATCTTCAAATTCTTTTACTCTTCTCACGGGTACATCTTTTATCAATCCGTTTGTACCGAGGTAAATGATAGCTACCTGCTTTTCTACCGGGAAAGGTGAATATTGTGGTTGTTTTAATATTTCCACGTTACGGGCTCCTTTATCAAGCACATTCTTGGTAGCAGCATCCAGGTCGCCACCAAATTTTGAGAATGCTTCCATTTCACGATACAGGGCCTGGTCAAGTTTTAATGTACCAGCTACTTTTTTCATGGATTTAATCTGCGCATTACCTCCCACCCGGCTAACAGAAATACCTACATTAATGGCGGGCCTGATACCTGCATTAAACAGGTTGGTCTCCAAAAATATCTGGCCATCTGTAATTGAAATAACATTGGTAGGAATATATGCAGATACATCACCGGCTTGTGTTTCAATAATTGGTAATGCGGTTAATGAACCTCCGCCTTTTACCAGATGCCTGATTGTTTCAGGCACATCATTCATGTTCTTCGCAACTTTATCATCGGTGATAATTTTAGCGGCTCTTTCCAACAAGCGGCTATGCAGGTAAAATACATCTCCCGGATAAGCTTCACGACCTGGGGGACGACGTAACAATAATGAAACTTCACGATAAGCCACAGCCTGCTTTGACAGATCATCATAAATAATCAATGCCGGACGACCAGTATCACGGAAAAATTCGCCGATAGCTGCACCGGCAAAAGGAGCATAGAACTGTAATGGCGCCGGATCAGATGCCGAGGCTGCAACAATAATAGAGTATTCCATGGCGCCGGCATCCTGCAATGTTTTCATTACCCCGGCAATGTTAGATGCTTTTTGCCCTATCGCTACATATATACAATAAACAGGTTTACCCGCATCAAAAAATTCTTTTTGATTAATAATAGTGTCAACACAAATAGCTGTTTTACCGGTTTGGCGGTCACCAATCACTAATTCTCTTTGACCACGACCGATGGGAATCATGGCATCAATGGCTTTGATCCCGGTTTGTAAGGGTTCTTTTACCGGTTCACGAAAAATAACTCCCGGGGCTTTTCTTTCCAACGGCATCTCGAAACGTTCACCAGTTACAGGGCCACGGCCATCAATAGGTTCGCCCAATGTATTTACTACCCGGCCCACCAAACCTTCACCTACTTTGATAGAAGCGATCTGCCCGGTGCGGCGAACTTTGGCTCCTTCCATTATATTACCACTTTCGCCCATTAATACCACCCCTACATTATCTTCTTCCAGGTTCAATGCAATGGCACGAACGCCATTTTCAAATTCTACCAGTTCACCATAACGAACATTGCCCAATCCATAAACACGGGCAATTCCATCTCCCACTTGCAATACAGTGCCTACTTCTTCCAGATCGGCACCGGCGTTAAAGTCGCTTAACTGCTGGCGCAGTATGGCACTTATCTCATCGGGTTTGATTTCTACCATATAATCAGTTTATCGCTTTTAGTTTATTCCGAAGGAATCCCTTCGGGATTGTTTATGGTTATTTCACGCAGTACTCACTATCTTATCTTATAAATAAAATCATTATTATCAAACTGCTTCGAAATATTTTTCAGATCATATGCAATACTGGCATCTACCAACTGATCGCCGGCCCGAAGCACAAATCCGCCAATCAGGTCTTCATTTACCGTTGTTTCCAGCTCGATGTTCTGCATTTTGGAAGTTGCCCTGATCTGATTTACAATTGCATTCTTTAATTCGTCATCGAGAACAGATGCCGTTGTCAATTTTACGATATAAATATTTTTGCTGACTTTATATTGAGTGACAAAAGCAGTAATGACCTCCGGTAAAAAACTCTCACGGTTTTTCCTGATCATCAGGTTAATGAAAGCTTTTGTAATTTCTCCTACATTACTTCTTGTAACCGCCTCTATGATCTTTTCCTTTTTGTCTGCTTTAATAACCGGGCTGCGCAGTACATTCACAAACTCACGACTGATTTTACATACCACCTGCAGCCATTGCATATCAGCAAATACATTTTCTAACTGACCCTTTTCAATAGAAAGATCAATCAGTGATTTGGCATACCGTGTTGCTAAACGTGGGTTAGGCATTTGTTCAATTTGTAAATGTGTTAATTTGAAAATGCAATCAAACTCATTAGTATATTTTCAAATTAGTTTAACTTTACTTCTTCCACCAATCCTTTGATATAAGTTTCTTGGGCTTCTTTGTTTCCAAGTTCTCTCCTTAATACTTTTTCGCTTACTTCAATTACCAGTTTACCTACCTGGTTTTTCACTTCCGTTAATGCTGCCATTTTTTGTGTATTAATAGCCGCCTGTGCTTCTATTACTATTTTATTGGCTTCGATTTTTGCTTGTTCCTTCGACTCATTAATGATCTTCTCTTTTGTTTCCCTTGCTTCTTTTAATAATTGGGCTCTTTCTTCCCTTGCCCGGGCCAGCAACGCTTCATGTTCATTCGTCATTTGCGCCATTTCAATTTTTATTTTTTCAGCTGTTGCTAATGAATCGGCAATGGATTGCTGACGGTCTTTTAATCCTTTAATAATAGCCGGCCAGGCAAATTTTTTCAGGATGAAAAAAACGATAAGAAAAGCCAGTAAAGTCCAAAGCAAAAGGCCAAAAGCAGGTGTCAGTAAATTCATATAAAGAATTTTGTCATTGTTTTGATAAATACTGCATCCGCCGTCCCGTGCAGTGGATGCAGTAAGTTACATTCCCGGAATAATTATTTTCCAATTGCCAGGAAGCCAATAACGATGGCAAACAGCGCAGTGCCTTCTACAAGAGCAGCTGTCAGGATCATGTTAGCTCTGATGTCGTTAAGTGCTTCAGGCTGGCGGGCAATAGCTTCTACTGCCCCTTTACCGATCTGGCCGATACCGATACCAGCTCCACAAGCGCCTAAACCGGCGCCGATTGCTCCGCCTGCTACTGCCACCGCATCTAAGAGAAATAAATACATAATTGAGTGTTTATAGTGATTAAAAAAATTTTATATATGCATTTTTTCTTCATGATGTTCACTTTCATAAGCCTGGCCGATGAAAACTGCAGTAAGCATAGCAAATATGTATGCCTGAAGAAAAGCTACTAATATTTCAATGAAATAAATGAATACTACGAACGCTATTGAAAACGGAGATACGGCATATCCAACAATCTTATTCGCGGCGCCGAGAATAAATATCAGCGAAACCAAAGAAAGAATAATAATGTGGCCGGCCAACATATTGGCAAACAACCGTATCATCAAAGCAAAGGGCTTGGTGAAAATGCCAAGTATTTCAACGGGAATAAAGATGGGCTTGACTCCATGCGGCACCGGCGGCCAGAAAATATGTTTCCAGAAATGTTTGTTGGAGCTGAACATGATCACAATAAAAGAGATCAGCGCCAGCAGCATGGTAAATGCGATATTGCCGGTCACGTTAGCTGTGCCTGGAATTAAACCAACAAGGTTATTGATAAGTATAAAAAAGAAAATGGTAAGCAGATAAGGTAAATATTTTTCATACTTATTACCAAGATTGGGTTTGGCCACATCATCACGAACAAAAGTGATGACAGGTTCGAATAAATTTTGAACTCCTTTCGGAGCTGAAGCAACACCTTCTCCTTTGTTATACCGCTTTGCAATCGCCAACATGATCCAGACGAGTAAAGATAATGCGATGATCATTTGCACCACGTTTCTTGTAAGCGAAACATCATATACTTTTACTGCGGCATCTATCTCACCATTTTCTTTTACCGCAACGACCTGACCGATATTGTATTTTTTGGGATTCAGCTTCCACTCAACAATTTTTTCACTGGTGAGCAAAGAATAGCCACTATAATTATGTTTGCCATGATGAAATTCAGATGACATAAACATGCTGAAGCCACGCCGGGGTGAATATAAAATTACGGGAAGTGGAATAGTGGCATGATGTTCTTCGCCATCATTGCCTTTGTAAGAAAAAAAATGGAACTCATGGGCATCCATAATGTGACCGAAAATAACTTCGTTAGCATCAAATAATTTCTTTGGCTCCTTCTGCTGTCCATCCTGTGCAAAAATGAAGGTTGAAAATAAGCTGAAAGCCGCTACCAATAAGCATTTGACAGGTCCTGAAATCATACCGTTCCTGAAATTTGGCGCAAAGATAAGGGGGCAGAGGTGAAAAACCTCTAAAAAGGGGGAAAATGGAAAATGAAAGATCAACATCAGGCCACCTTGAATTTTTTATCAAACTGAAGCTGGTAAAGTTTGTAATAAAACCCTTGCTTGTCAAGCAATTCTTCATGAGTGCCTGTTTCTTTCACCTCTCCTCTATCCAGTACAATTATCTTATTGGCTTTGCGGATAGTAGAAAGACGATGCGCAATAACAATAGATGTTCTTCCCTTTATCAATGTTTCAATGGCATGTTGAATCAGCATTTCACTTTCTGTATCCACTGAAGAGGTAGCTTCATCGAGAATAAGAACAGAAGGATCATAGAGCAAAGCCCTGATAAAGGATAATAACTGGCGCTGCCCCAATGAAAGTGTTGCTCCTCTTTCCATTACATTATAATCATATCCATCCGGCAGCCGCATAATAAAATCATGCATATCTATCAGCTTTGCTGCTTCAATTACCTTTTCTTTTGAAATATCTGGATTGCGAAGCGTAATATTATCCATAACCGATCCCGAAAACAAAAAAACATCCTGAAGCACTACGCCGATATTTTTTCTTAATGTATCAAGGTTATACTTCTCAATGTCTACATCATCAATTTTGATTTGCCCTTTCTGAATATGGTATAAACGATTGAGTAAACTGATAATGGTTGTTTTGCCACTGCCGGTATGACCAACAATAGCAACCGTTTCACCCGGGTTCACAGTAAAATTGATTTCTTTCAGCACATAATTTTCATCGCTGTAAGCAAACCATACATTTTTAAAATCAATCTTTCCGTTTAATGGGGCCGATGGCTTATATGCTTCTTTATGCGACCCGGGAACAAAATCCTCATTGTCCAAAACAGTAAATACTCTTTCGCTGGCAATGATGCCCATCTGCAGTACATTAAATTTATCGGCAATAACCCTTAATGGACGAAACAGTAAATTCAGGCAAAGTATAAAAGCTACTACGGTTCCCTGCTGGCTTTGTTGCAGATTCAGTGCTTCTTTGGAAGTCCACCATACAATCAACCCTATTGATAATGCCAAAACAATTTCCACGGCGGGAAAAAAAACTGAATAAGCAAAAATGGCTTTGATATTGGCGTTACGATGTTCCCTATTTATTTTTTTAAATTTCTCAAACTCTCTGTCCTCCGAAGCAAAAGCCTGCACTACCTGCATCCCTGTAAGATGTTCCTGTACAAATGCATTCAGGCTGGCCACAGCATTTCTAACTTTGAAAAAAGAACGATTGATACTTTCTTTAAAATAGTATGTTGCTATCAAAATGATCGGGAATGGGATCAATGCAACGAATGAAAGTTTCCAGTCGGTATAAAACATAAAAGCAAGAACACAAACTATCGAAAGCAAGTCAGCTATGATAGGCACCAAACCGTCAGAAAAAATATCATTGATGGATTCAATATCATTAATAGTTCTTGTGGTTAATGTCCCAATGGGTGTTTTATCAAACTGGGAAAGGTTAAGACCAAGTATTTTTTTATATGTAGCCACCCGTAAATCCCTGACCACAGATTGCCCCATCAACGCCGTGGTAAAAGAAAACAGGAACCGTAAAGCAGTTTCAATGATGATCATTCCAATCTGGATCAGCGTAATATTAACCACCATGTATGCAACGGAATGGACTATGTATTTATCGACCGTAAGCTGGATCAGCATGGGCCTGACCGGGGTAATGACTGCCAACACAATTGCTAACACTACCGATAAATAAAATTTTTTCTTATACGGAGCTGCATATTGAAATACTCTCCGTAGTAATGTAAAATCAAAAAAATTTTTCTTAGCGCCGGGCAAGGTCATGATGTTTGTGAAAGACAAATTTACTACTTCGTCCCTACCAGTCGGGACTTCGTAGCACAATGTAGAAAGAAGTGAGTGGATGCGGTTAACCCTTATTGATTTTTATCATTGCCCTCCCCCATCGCTTTTTTATAAGCTTTAATGAAAAGAGCCCCCAGGTTTTTATACGGCGGGATATAATCTTCAAAACCTTCCACCTTTACCATCTTTTCCAGTTCCTGCCAGAAAGGTATCCAGTCAATATTATTTCCATTTCTTATTTTTTCGGTTAGCAACTGGAAAAAGGGCCGGTTAACTGCTGTTTTACCAATCTGTTTGGAGGCAATTATGTGTGCATCGGGGGCAGTAGCCAGCACATCATGTATAAGATGATAACCACCACAGGACCCCAAAAAAACAATTTTTGAAGAAGGGAACATTTGCTCAATCGTGTATGGAGCTGTATAACTATGGCCACGGTGAATAGTAATAGAGGGATACAACTTGTTTTTTTCCAGGTACGCATTCAGTGCTTTCTGTGCTTTCTCGTCTTCTCCTCCTTCCTGGGGCAACGCTTTGTTGGCATAAATGGAAACAGGTTTTCCTTTAACAGAACTTATGCATACCCACTGATCATTACGGGTAATTTTCCAATTAGCATTATTAAACATATCAACAAAACCGGTGAAAATTTCCATATCGGATTTTTCTCCATAAAAGAACACCTGCATGATAACACGACCGCTATCATTGGTCAATGATGTGTAAGGAACTTCATATACCGGCGGAATACCCAATTCTTTTGTCAGGTCAATTTTCTTAGTGCTGTCTGCAGATAGAAAAAGCTTGTTCAGAATATTATAAATAGCTGTCCCTCTTTTATTATTTTCCAAAACATTTCGCTGATAATTTCTTTGAATATTATTCAGCATCTCTCCTGCCACTGGTTTCATAGATTCTGCAATGCTGGCGTAGGAATCGGCAACATCCACACCGTCTTCAAGACCATCTGATCTTTCCAGGTTGGCCACAAAGGCCCTCATCAGGTTATTGGCATCACCAGCATCAGGAAAAGAACTCAAAAAATTACCAAGGGTATTATACCCTGCCGCCATTTTAATGAACTTCCTGTATTTATCAAACCTCAGTTGCATCAGCAGCGAATCGCCGCGGTTGTTGATCTTTTTCATCATCTGCGGATATACTCCTTTTACGAAACTGGAAGTATAAATGATGCCATCGCTCGATACAGCAAGGTAATAAAGCTCCTCTGCTGTCAGCGGTTGAATGATCTTAAAGCGGATTGCCGGATCATCCACTTCATGAAGCCCATTAATAGTATTTACAAAAACATCAGTCGCTTTTCTTTCCACCATATCCGTCATATCCCTGAATCCATATGCAGTATCCTTATTGATAGCCCTCTCAACGTAATCCATCTTCGTTTTAACGAGGAGTTTGTAGTAAGCAAGAGAATCGTCACGAACGGAGTCAATAGCTTCAAAATTTATTTTCCCATTTAATATATTTCCCAGGAAAGGAAAATACAACCGGCCGCTTCTGCTTCTTGCCATCCTGGATACCGCTTTGATAAAAGGATCATCAACAATATTCCAGATGATATGAGCCAGTTTGTTATTGGCAGAAGCATAATTATATAACTGATCGGGATATTTCTGAGCTACTGTTCTTACTAAACTATCGGCAAACGGCACATCAGGATTTTCTTTTAACGTGTAAAATATCTGCCCGGGGTGAAGAGTACAATATTTTTTAACCAGTAAATTTTTAGCAGCTCTAAAACCGGGATTGTTATCAAATGCCGTTGATTTTAAAAGATAGGTTCCGTTTTCATAAGAAAGCCCGTAAAAATATTCTTCGATGCTCAGTCCCTTTTTATCCAGTTGCATACAATCATCATAAGCCTGGATAACCGCAGGTAAATTAACCGGATCAGCAAGCCCGGTTTTCCAGCCTTTCAAAAGATTATTAAGCAGGATCGCAATCTTCCGGATATAAAATATTTTTTTCTGCGCCGGCAACAAGCTGTCCTTCTCGATTCTGTATTGTATGCAATCAATCTTTGCAGTAGCTGCCTTGGTCACCAGGAAATTAATTTCCTCGTTTGATGAAATGGTCAGCTTGTTATCATCTTTGCCATCACATTTTAAAACATTTTTTTGTTCCCTGTTTACCTCATCATGAAAAAGCTGGCG
>JAHEZF010000027.1:9494-12815 GCA_023251215.1 Sphingobacteriales bacterium
CGGAATAAACTTTTTAACAATATTGGTATCGCATTGTGCTAAAAGCGATGAAGTGATTAGCCACGAAATGATAAAAAGGAAAAGGTATCTGAGGGTTGCTATCATAAGAATTGTGCACAAATTTAATATGCGGCGATGATATGCACTATTTATTGTCGGCTTTGACGATAAAGATGACTTTTAAGATGGATATGCGGGTTGCAAAATGTTAAATCTTCTATCCGGTCTGGCCGCTCAGATAGCCGGGGTGTGCCATACTTATATTAATATCATTCGTATTAATTTTTCATTAAGTCTATAAGACGGAAAGGTTTCAAATTTTAGTTTACAGCAATTTCAAGTTAGGTTTGCGCTCCGAAGGAATCTCCAAAGGAGTCAATGACCTCCGGACAAACTTTCAATGGCATGGAAACTAAGGCAAAAAAGGTGCTGATAGCTGACGACGAGCCGGATATCCTCGAAATCCTGAAATATAACCTTTCCAACAAGGGTTACGAGGTCATTACTGCAAAAGATGGTGATGAAGCTCTTGAAAAGGCCCGTCGCTTTAATCCTGATCTTGTAGTGCTTGATGTAATGATGCCGAAAAAAACCGGGGTAGAAGTTTGCCAATTGCTCCGTGCACAAGCTGCTTTTAAAGAAACGCTGATCATTTTTCTGACAGCCGTGAATGATGATGGCACACAGATCAAAGGCCTGGAAACTGGCGCCGACGATTATATAAGCAAACCTATAAGTCCGGGAGTTTTTCTAAGCCGTGTCAATGCTCTTTTCCGCAGGCTGAATAAGACTGAAACCAAAATTCTGAAGATTGAAAATCTCACAATTGACACGGAAAGATTTGTAGTGCAGGTGGATGGGAAAGATATTGTGTTAGCCAAAAAAGAATTTGAGTTACTCTATTTGCTGGCTACGAAACCAGGTCGTGTTTTCCTTCGCAACGAGATACTGAACCAGGTGTGGGGCCATGATGTGATTGTTGGCAACAGGACCATTGATGTGCACATCAGGAAAATCCGTCAGAAACTGGGGGTAGACTGTATTACTACAGTGAAGGGAGTAGGATATAAATTTGAATTGTAGCTGCTGGTTACTTGTCACTTGTTACTGGTACAGGAAGCCAGCAACCAGAAACCAGTAACTTGCAATATGTTCTCCACTAAAAATATTTCTCCCCGTCAGGTTTCAGCATTTACTGCATTGGCGCTGGCTGTTCCTGTCAGCCTGCTGATTTTTTTAATAAAAAAAGACTGGTGGTGGGGTATTATTTCTTTTGTTATTATTTCAGGCGGCAGTTATTTACTGATCTCTTTGGTCCTTGAACGCTTTATTTACCGGAAGATCAAACTCATTTACAAATTCATTTATCAAACCAAGGCTACCAAAAAAGAAGAAACGTATTATAAATACCTGTTGCCTCAGAAAAGCATTGATGAAGTAAGAGAAGATGTAGAGGCGTGGGCCGAAGAATACAAACAGGAAATTGAATCGCTGAAGCAGAATGAACAGTTCCGCAAAGAATTTCTGCAAAATCTTTCGCATGAATTCAGGACTCCTGTATTTGCTATCCAGGGTTATATAGATACCTTATTACAGGGAGCATTGGAAAACCCGGAGGTAAACAGGAAATTTTTAGAAAAAACATCAAAGAATGTAGAACGCCTTACCAACCTGCTGAATGATCTTGATGAAATATCTAAACTGGAAAGAGGCGAATTATCGCTAATAAAACAATATTTTATCATCCAGGAACTGGTGAAAGAGGTTTTTGAAACTCTTTCACTCAAAGCCGAAACCAGAAATATAAAATGCAGCATCAAGAAAGGATGTGAATCTCCATTAACTGTTTATGCAGATAAAGAAAAGATCAGTCAGTTGTTGCAAAACCTGATAGAAAATTCAATTAAATATGGAAAGCGGGGAGGCAGCATTTTAGCCAGCATGTACCAGACCGATGGTAAACATATTCTTATAGAAATAAGCGACGATGGTATCGGCATCGGTGAAAAATATCTGCCCCGCATTTTTGAACGGTTTTACCGTACCGAAGAAGGCAGAACCATTGATGTAACGGGCAGCGGACTTGGATTAGCAATCTGCAAACATATTATAGAAGCTCACGGACAAACTATTCATGTGCGAAGTACTGAGGATGTAGGAACGACTGTGGGGTTTACTCTTGATTCAAGAAGAGATCAATAATAATTTTTGCCTGCTTTCAGGCTTTCTAAAAAATCAGCCGCTTCATTGCTTATTTTTGTGCTCTGCAACTTACCATCCCGTTCAAATAAAAAGTGCCGGCAATTTTTATCTTTATATTTAAAAACCACGGGCAGCAGTGCCTCCCCTTTAGAATAAAAAACAAGATTACCATCATAGCCGCACTTGAGTTCTTCTGTTGATTTGGCATCCATAAAATCAATTATTTTATTAATGGCAATATTTTCTGTAGAACTTACCGTTTTAATAACTGAATCACTGTTTGGTGAATTGAAAGTGATTACTAAACTATCACTGGCGGATAATTTTTTTTCCAGGGCTGAATTGGAACAGGCCGTCATTAAAGTAAGAAAAACAAGAGCAAATAATAAGTATAAGAATTTCATAGGGACAAGTTAGAACTAAAAAAGCAATGCTAAAGCAATCCCGTAGTCTGTCAGAATCTGAATTGCAACCGGCAGGTAAACACATCATCTTTTTGATCTATGGTATATCCGGTAAGATCTGTTATTTCATTTTTCACGAGGTCATAATAAAAAATGAGCTTGGTTTGAGGATTAAAGTGATATACATATCCTATACCCAGCGTAGAGAATTTTATATCCGCTGCTGTAAGATTAGTCCCGGCTTTTCCGATTTCGGTTTTTGCCACTTTAATATTCGGATCATACCAGTCATATTTCAGCACTAACTGGTGTTTTGTGTTAATAATACTTTGGAGAAAATAAAAGAACGCACCATTAAAATGACGGATATATGTGGGCAAAGGAACTCCGTTTGAAGCAGGCAGGCTGCCCGGATTAGCGGTTGAAGTAGCTGTGCCCGGTTGTGTACCGAACCAGTATTCCACTCTCCATTCTGTTTCTCCCCAATCATGCTTTAGTTTTAATTGAGCATCGGCTCCGTAATAATGACGGGGTGCTGATTTGCCAAGATTGGAAATGGCGGAGTCCACGACAAAAATTTTATCACCATTAAAAGCATTACCGCTTTGATAAACATATTTGGTTCCATTTTTCCAACCGCCCCTTAAAAGGGAAAGACCTCCACTTACTTCAACCTTCTTAAAAGAATATCGCTTAATACTAAGCCGGCTGATAA
>JAHEZF010000182.1 GCA_023251215.1 Sphingobacteriales bacterium
TAAACAACGGGGCTTTATCACCTTCTTTTAATATTACTGCCATAATTAAATGCCATAATTAAATGAGAAATCAGAAATAAGGAATGAAAAATGAGCAAGTGAATGACTTTCTCATTTCTGATTTCTCATTCCTTATTTTTTATTTTTTGTTGTTTCCTCACTCCCCTTCCGATAGCTATCGGAATGCCTCTTGCTACTTGCCCTTTTCTTATGTACAATTTTCTTTTTGGGCGGGGTGTATTGGTAACGTTTAAACCACCAGGTTTTGGTCGTTGTATTTCCAACCAAATCCTCCGCCGTTACTTTCAATTGATGTACACCAAAGGGACAACGTTCATCAAATTTATAAATAAAAAACCGGCCTTTATCATTTGTAAACCGGACCCATTGGCTGTCCAGTTCGGCACGAAAATTTTTTATGCCTCCAAAATTATCCATTGGTTCAACAATAATACTTGAGTCGGGACTGAAATCAAGTGTATCTCCTGTGGCTGAAATTTTTATTTCGGGAGGTAAGGTATCTGCAAACGCCTGGAAGGTTCCAAAGCTTCCAAACCTTGCCATCAGCCACCCGATAGCTATCGGGTCATTTTGCCATACAGCTTTGTGAACACTGTTGCCAGGGGAACCCCGCTGAATGATGAGTTTGTCTTTCCATTCATCCGGTATCGGTTTATTGGGTTTGATGCGAATGGTAATATCATCATGCAATGGAATGGACGCATCATTTAGCTGATACAAAGCAGAAACTGAATATAATTGCATTGAATTGTTCCGGTAATACAAAGGCTGAATGGTATCATATAAACAGCCTTCGGGCAGGTAAACTTCAAAATCAGGCTTATCCAGTATATTCACACTATTAGGAATAAAGTGTTGAAGTGGTTCCAGATAGCCATCGGGTTCATATATATTCATTTTGCCAAGGCTATCATTGTATTGAATGAAGAATCTAAGTTTTGATGCATTTAAATAAGCATCTTTTATTTCGATACTTACTGCATGTATACCGGTGTCAGAAAGAGTAATGACTCCGTCCCCGTTAATTGGTTTGTACACAACACCACGATCGCCGGGCAGCTGTGACAAATGTTGAATAAAGACACCTCCATCATACCGGTATTTGTAATCTACCTGTGCATCCACATACTCAGATTCACCATAACTAAGAGAATCAAGTGCAAAACTGATTTGTGGCTTGTGGTCAAAAAATAATTGGGCTGAATAAATCCCATTTGGATTTGGGGAACGGCTTACCCTATCATATGCCTGTATGCCAAAACTTATTTTCTTTAACCCCGTTTTTATCACCGGCAGTTTAGGAATAATATATCCACTGTCTGTTTTTTTTAATGAAAAGAGTGCCGGCGTTTGTTCATATACGCTGTAGCTGCGATCATATACTGACAGCTTGATTAAATCGGGTGGCACATTATCCGGCACCGGCAAACCAAAAAATAATGGATTCAGGCACCTGTCTGTTTTTGTATTCCGTATTTCAAAATGCAAATGCGGACCCTGCGAAGCACCGGTATTTCCACTATAAGCAATGAACTTGCTTTTAAAAACCGGGAATTTTTCTTTTGGCATATCCAATTCTATCTCCCATGTTTCCTGTTTGTATTGTTGTTCCGTCACATATTGCTCCAATGCAGGAAAAAAATCATTCAGGTGAGCATAAAGAGTAGAGAACCCGTTAGGATGATTGATGATAATGTACCTGCCAAAACTTTGCGACTGTATGCCCACATGTGCAATGTATCCATCGGCAGCGGCAAATACAGGAAAATTTTCTTTCTGGCCGGTGCGCAAATCAAGTCCCATATGCCAGTGATTTTGCCTAAGCTCCCCAAAGTTGGCAGTTAGTTGCATGGGTATGTTCAGCGGATTGCGGAAATAGTATTTTGGATAAGGAACCGGTTGCGCTTGCAGGCGCCATGATGTAAGAATAAAAGAAGTTAAAACAAAAAACCAATGCCGCATATACAAAAGTAGGCATATCAAAATACCCTGATACCGCTTGCCTGTGCCGCTATGGACAGAAGTGTAGGCTGTACCAACCAATAGTCGTATCTTTTTGCAAATTTTTACTGGTGAAAAAACTGATCGGACTTTTACCACTCTCTTTTATTTTATATGCATGCCCGTTTGAATCGAATGTGCCACTGCAGGCAAGACCAGCTGAACCGGTTGACAGCAGCCTGTTGGGTTACTGGTATGGAATAGTAAAAGACGGCAGCGATTTTTTTGGTATTGAGGCGCTGGACATAAAAAAAGAATCCGATTCCATCTATTCCATCGTCCGTTACGGAAAAGCTGTTAAAGGCGATATCATCCTGCCCGATACTTCCTATTTCACCGGTTACACATCTTATATCGGTGATCAACGCTATATGAACATTGTGTCATCTGTTTTGATTGTTAATACCCGTGGCAAAAAAAAGCCGCCGGAAGTTATAACACAGACAGTCTATTATCTTGCTGCCTTTAATACGCAACATGATACATTAAATATGCAAACCCTGTCAGAAAATTTTTCACCGGTAAAAAAAATCTTTCGTAGTCCCGATGATTTGAAACAAACTGTTATTACTTTAAAAGAGCAGAATAAAAATATTTACGACGATCTGTATTCACTGTCTTACCGGAAAATACAAAAGCCGATACCATTAAAACCATTCTGAATCGCCGGGGCTGAAAAAAATATTACTGCCGTCCCATCAAAACCCTTCCATTCCCTTACTTTTGCGCAATTTGTTTGGCCTCCCCAAACCCCTCCAAAGGAGGGGCTTATTTTAAGTAATTAAGAAGAAAACTACATGCCGAAAGATCCTTCCATCAAATCCGTTCTCATTATCGGTTCAGGTCCTATTATCATTAGCCAAGCCTGTGAGTTTGATTATGCCGGTTCGCAAGCGGCAAGAAGCCTGCGGGAAGAAGGCGTGAAAGTTTATCTGATCAACAGCAATCCCGCCACCATTATGACCGACCCGATGATGGCTGATAAAGTTTACCTGCTTCCACTCACAGTTGAAAGCATTGAACAGATCCTTGAAGAAAATAAAAACTTGAACGGATCCGGCGGAATTGATGCTGTGCTTCCGACAATGGGAGGACAAACTGCATTGAATCTTGCCAAAGAAGCAGAAGACCTTGGCATCTGGGAAAAATATGGCGTCAGGTTGATCGGAGTTGACATTAAAGCAATAGAAAAAGCGGAGGACAGGGAAAAATTCAGAAATTGGATGATCGAATTGGGTGTGCCCGTTGCTCCTGCTAAAACCGCCAACTCATTTTTAGAAGGAAAAGAATTTGCACAGCAGATAGGATTTCCTCTTGTTATACGTCCTTCATTTACGCTGGGTGGAACCGGCGGCGGTTTTGTTCATGATAAAAATGATCTTGACGAAGCATTGAACCGGGGCTTGCAGGCTTCGCCGATCCATGAAGTGCTTGTTGAAAAAGCAATGCTGGGATGGAAAGAATTTGAGTTGGAATTATTGCGTGATGCTGCTGATAATGTCTGCATCATCTGCACGGTGGAAAATTTTGACCCGATGGGAATTCATACAGGCGATTCAATTACTGTCGCTCCAGCTATGACGCTAAGCGACACGGCTATGCAACTGATGCGCAACACCGCCATCCGAATGATGCGTGACCTGGGAAATTTTGCCGGCGGTTGCAATGTGCAATTTGCTTTGAACCCCGATACAGAAGAAATCATTTCGATTGAAATTAATCCAAGAGTGAGCCGTTCATCTGCTCTCGCATCCAAGGCAACGGGTTATCCTATTGCCAAGATCGCAGCAAAGCTTGCCATTGGTTACAGGCTGGATGAATTAGAAAATCAAATTACCAAAACAACTTCCGCTTATTTTGAACCAGCACTGGATTATGTAATTGTAAAAGTGCCGAGATGGAATTTTGATAAATTCAAAGGAGCTAACGATACATTAGGATTGCAGATGAAAAGTGTGGGTGAAGTAATGGCTATTGGCAGAAGTTTTACTGAAGCCATTCAAAAGGCTTGTCAGAGTTTAGAGAACAACGCAATTGGCCTGGGTTATTATGGAAAAAGTCTGAAACATGCTGAAGAAATCCTGGAACACATTAAAACTCCGAAGTGGGATCGCATCTTTCGTATTAAAGATGCATTGATGATGGGAGTAAGTGTAAACACCATTGCGAAAACAACAAATATTGACCGCTGGTTCATTTATGAAATACAGAAGATATGTACCTGTGAAAAAGAAATTGCGAAATACAAGCTTGATACACTGCCTCTTTATCTTTTGAGAGAAGCAAAGTTTCTTGGATTCAGTGATGAACAGATCAGCAAGATCATGCAGGATGGAACCGAGGATGAAGTGTATGAAAAAAGAAAAACGGCTGGTATAACAAGAGTGTATAAAATGGT
>JAHEZF010000183.1 GCA_023251215.1 Sphingobacteriales bacterium
TGACCGCATAATTCCCATAACGGCGCTGGAAGAAAAATATAAAGACAGAATGAAACCGAGAGACAAAAGTTCATTTCGCGGATGATTGATGAAATCGTGCATGAATTTGATAAGTGCTGAGTTATTTTTTTCGCCGGGAATCACTTCCCTGATCAGATCATAAAGGCCGTTCTCAAATTGCCTTGTAATGGGCAGATAGGGGATCAATGTAAAAAGAAAGATAATGGCAGGCGGAATTGCCATTACAAAATTAAAGGCAATGGACGAGGCTCGTTCTGTCATTCCAATTTTTCTTACCTGTCCAACAAAAAACTTTACTACTTCAAATAAAGAAATACCCCTGAAACCCGGCAGTGAAGTAGCCTTACTTCTGTTCACAATAAACCTGACTGGCAGCGACGTTGCGATGTTGTTTTTTATTTGTGTGAAAAAAGGCATTGGTTATTCAGGCTTAATCTTATTGAGAGAATCCAACCGCTTTGTCAAAGCCTGCTGGTATTCCTTTGCATATTTTATATGATCGCTGAGTTTACTGGTAAATATACTGCTGCCATCAAAATTACTGCTGGCTACAAAATACATATAATTTGTGGCAGGTGAATCCAGTACCGCATCAATAGTTTCAATGGAAGGAGAGCAAATAGGCCCGGGAGGAAGTCCCGTATTCAGATAGGTATTGTAGGGGGATATTGTTTGCAGGTGCATTTTTAAAATTCGTTTCAACCCAAAGTCTTTCATGGCAAATTTTACGGTCGGGTCTGCCTGCAAAGGCATACCGGCTCTTATACGGTTAATGTACACGCTGGCTATATTAGGTTTATCTGCTTTTTCAAGTGTCTCTTCTTCCACAATGGATGCCAGGATAGAAACTTGTAACGGGGTTAGATGAAGGCTGTCTGCTTTTTGTTTACGTTTTTCAGTCCAGAATATTTTGAAGGCAGTATAACATTTTTGAAAAAGTTCTTCAGCAGTTGTATTCCAGTTCAGGCTGTATGTGTAAGGCATCAGAGCAGCCATAGTAGTATTGGTATCCAGTCCGAATTTTTTTAATGAGTCATTGTTGGTGAGAAAATGTATAACCTGAATCGAGTCGCATTCTAACAGGTTTCCTGCTTTACGGGCAAAGTCTTCTTTGGTTCTTATTTTTGTAATAACAAAGTTTACCTGTGTTTGATCGCCGCTGCGAAGCATTCTTACCAATTTAAAAAGGCTCATGTCTTTTTTTATTTTGTAACGGCCTGGCTTAATTTTTTTATAGCGGAGAATTTTTGAAGCCAGGTGAAACCAACGGCTGGTTTTTATTATCTTTTTGCTGATGAGTTCCTGCTTTACATCCGCATAGCCCGAACCGGTTTTTATATAAAGGAATTCTCCATCGGATGAGGACAGTGATGGGCCCAAAAGTTTCCAGGCCGAAAATCCCAGTGCCAAAACAATCAAAACAATAATAGCTATAATGATTTTTTTCATCGCCGTTGCTTATGTATCTGCCAATTCGTGGACTAAGACAGGCAGTTCAAATTAAAATCCACCCACGCAATATACTACTTCGCTTAAAAGCTATGTAGCACAAAGTAATTGCTTCGGTGGACTAAGAAAAGCCCCGGCGCATTGGCCAGGGTGATGGATTATTATAAAAGCCTTTTATTACTTAGTTGAATCAGGTTTATTTGTAGGAAGAGTTATTGTATTAGCATTCGTATTTGGTGCTGGCTGCGAAGTAGAAGGAACTGTTGCGCCCCTTGCATCCTGGCTTCTGTCAGGTGCACTGCTTGTTGATTTGGAAATAAAAAAAGTTGAAAACAGGCAGAGTACTCCAATAACCGCTGCAAATATCCAGGTACCTTTTTCCAACACATCGGTAGTTTGTTTTACACCCATGAACTGATTACTGAAACCGGCAATATTACCGGCCAAACCGCCGCCTTTAGGGTTTTGCACCAGCACAATCAAGCCCAGTATCGCAGAAGCCAGCACTATCAGAATCAGATAAATTGTAGTCATATCAGCTTAGTTTCTTTAACTCTTCAATTTTCGTTGCAAAATAAGCGCTTTTGGAGGGATCAAGCAAACTTAATTTATTATAAATCGCAATGGCTTTTGCGGTATTACCTTGCTTCTCCCATACATCGGCCATGGTCTCTGTTATTACTTCTCTGTCTTGCAGAGAATGTTCAGCCAGTTGTTCAACTTTTTTTTCTTCAATGGGTCCTGTTGCTTTTACAATTTCTAAAACGGGCAATCGTTTCATTGTTTTCAACCATTCAGTGAAGCTTTTTAACTGTTGTCCAAATTTATCTGTAGGCTTATCTTCCTCTTTGAATTTTATACCCTGAGATGCAAAGTAGTCAACCAGGTGATATGGTTCAAAGATCATCCCGCCGTTCGCAGCTTCAAATGGCTCTGTTTTTAAACCGGGAATATGAATGGCAGGCTCCGGTTCTTTTTGTTCAGAAATATTGAGTGATTCAGTTGTTACTATACTTGCAAAAGATTCCTTTTTCTCTACTTCAATGATCTCAGCATTTCCTGTACCATTAATAATAAGATCCAGCCATAAAGGATTTTGAAAGAACAAAGAAGTCTTGTGAAACTGGTCTGTAAATTTTTCAGGGTCTTCAGCCTGTAATTTTTTTACCAGCAACAATTGTGCGGTTCCAAAATAAGGATACCGGCTTGTCAGTTGCTCCAACTCCTGTACACTACATTCACCCAATGAGTTTTTTTGAAAAACAGATTGCACCAGTTGATCGAACAAAGGATTCATCACAATGTTGATTAGGATTTAAGATTATAAAGGTATTTCTTATCTTCAAAATGACAGGGTCATGAATTGGTAGAGACATAATATTTTATGTCTCTACCAGTTGGAAAAAAGCTTATTGAATATTTCATCTGCCAGGGTTCTTATCATTTCGTCACCCAAAGATGCTTCTGCCTGCTGCAGTGATTGGGTGGCTGAAAATTCAAAATTACGGCTCACATCATATTCCTGAGTTTTATCGGCTTTGCGGTTATTTAAAGAAATATGTACGGAAACGGTAAGCCGATTGGCCGCTTCACGCTGCCCGGAAATAGCAGAAGTGCTGAGTGAATAATCTGTAATAAAACCGCTGATCTCCCAATCTGCATTGTCATTATTGGTTTGTGAAAGCCTGGTTTGACTGACAATTTTTTGCCTGAGTTTCTCAGTGAGTCTTTGGCTTAATTGTGGGTTTTGATACCTGGCCCTGTTCACAAAAAAATTTACTTTGACTGTTTTGATACTGTCGGGAATAGAAATATCACGGAAACGGTAAATGTTGCAACTGCCGGTAAGAAAAAAGGCAAGAAGCAGGGTGCCGGGTACAAGCAGCAGGAATATTTTTTTACTTGTAGCCATTATTCTTCAATATCGTATTCTTTCAATTTTCTATACAGGGTTCTTTCGCTAATGCCCAGGTCAAGAGCTGCGTCTTTTCTTTTGCCTTTATGTTTTTTCAGCGCCTTGATGATGAGTTCTTTTTCCTTATCCATGATGTTCAGGCTTTCCTCTACTTCCATATGATCCTGGATACCACTATTGATAATAACTGGTTGTACTGATTGTGACGAAGGCTGAACCAGCATCGACTGCATTACTTCATGTCCTTTCATCCGATAGCTATCGGATTCTTTTAATTCATTAATGAATGACTGGTTTTGCAGCACCATGTTTGGATTCTGCAATACATCAAGGAACATTCTTTTCAATTCTGTTACATCTTTTTTCATGTCAAAAAAAAGTTTGTAAAGAATTTCTCTCTCGTTTGAAAATTCCTGCGGTCTGCCATTGGTATGTGCCAACATGGGTAACCTGTTGTTAGAATACGGCTGTAAAAATTTATTCAACTCTTTTGCCCCGATCTGTTTATCCTGTGAAAGAACTGATATCTGTTCTGCAATATTCTTCAATTCCCGCACATTACCCGGCCAGGGATAACTTATTAACAGGTTTTTTGCTTCATCATCCAGTTGTACGGGAGAAGTCCTGTATTTATTGGCAAAATCAGCTGCAAATTTTCTGAAAAGGAGATGAATGTCTTCCGGCCGGTCATGCAATTCCGGTACACGAATGGGAACCGTGCTGAGGCGATAATAAAGATCTTCCCGGAAGCGGCCCTGCTGTACTAACTGAAGCAATTCTTTATTAGAAGCAGCAATTACCCTGACGTCTGTTTTCTGCACTTTGGAAGAACCGACCCGGATAAACTCACCGGCTTCCAGCACCCGAAGCAACCTTGCCTGGGTTCCCAAAGGCAATTCACCTATCTCGTCTAAAAAGATGGTACCGCCGTTCACAGTTTCAAAATATCCTTTCCGGCTGTCCACAGCGCCGGTAAAAGATCCCTTCTCATGACCGAATAATTCGGAATCAATCGTTCCTTCCGGAATGGCGCC
>JAHEZF010000184.1 GCA_023251215.1 Sphingobacteriales bacterium
GACAGTTCATAATTACCAACAGCCCGGTACTTACAATGTGTGTGTGCATATTCTTTATTTCGGTGGATGTGAAGCAAACAAATGCAGAAACATACAAGTAGGCCCGCTACCCGATAGCTGTAGTGCTGATTTTGAAAGAATCGCTTCAAATACTACTAATCCATTGAGAGTGTATTTCCGTGCCCTGCCCTGGCATAACAATAACAAAAAACCACAAACGATCTGCTGGCATTTTGGCGACGGACATGATACCTGCATCAATTACACCACCACTTACACCGGGCAATATGTGACAGTTCATAATTACCAACAGCCCGGTACTTACAATGTGTGTGTGCATATTCTTTATTTCGGTGGATGTGAAGCAAACAAATGCAGAAACATACAAGTAGGCCCGCTACCCGATAGCTGCACTGCAGATTTTGAAAGGTTACCTAATCCTAATAACAATCCGCTAAACGTATACCTGCGGGCATTACCATGGAACAGCAACAATAATAAACCGCAGCGGATTTGCTGGAACTTTGGCGATGGACATGATACCTGTATTTATTACACTTCTACGTATACCGGACAATATGTAGTAAACCATCATTACCAACAACCCGGAAGCTATAATGTTTGTGTTAACATTCTTTACTTCGGCGGATGTGAAGCCCACAAATGCAGAACTGTTGTTATACCACAAAATGTTACCTGCTCCGTACACCTGTTTGAGATCACACCATCCATTACCAGTTTAGTTCGTGGATTCTTTGCGTCACCATCTTCAAACCCTAACAGGAGACCTGAACATATTTGCTGGCATTTTGGAGATGGACACGATACCTGTTATATGATCAATCCTCTAAATCCATTGCCAAGCTTCTTTATCCTGCATACTTACCCGGGACCGGGAGTATATCATGCCTGTGTGCAGGTTACGTTCGAAGGCGGATGTGTTGCCTACGATTGCCGCGAGGTAGTGATACAAAGCACTACCAACGTATGTGGCGGTTATATGACCGATTCACTTATGGGACCAAGAACCTATAGGTTTAAAGGTTTCAGCATTCACAACCCCAACGATGAAGCAATCAGCTATCATTGGACATTCGGTGATGGAAGTAGCGCATCAGGCAGGGAGGTAACACATACCTATAGCCTGGCCGGTAATTATGAGGTCTGTCTTAATATTCTGACAAGGCTTGGTTGCGTAACGAGGATATGCAAAACAATACATGTGCCGGCCCCGAATCAAACGCAATTGCAATTATCACCTAACCCGGTCATTAACATTGTGCATGTTGATTTCTTTTCCACGCATACAGAACAGGTGAGTATTAAAATAATTAATTCAAATGGTATAGTTGTCAGAAATTATGTACGTAATGTAACCGCCGGGCCAAACAGTTGGAATCATGACCTGAGTACTTTGCCCTCTGGAATTTATTCTTTCGTGGTACAATCACCGAACCAGTTAGCCAGCGCCATATTTTTAAAACTGTAGTCAAATTCTTCTTACGTCAGGGCTAACACACAAAGCCGTCTCAGTAATGAGGCGGCTTTTGTTTTTAATCTTTGTTCATTAAAAATTTTTCTCATTGAAAATTTATCCTGAATGTGCACTTATTACATAATCTCCCTATCTTCCAGTAAATTCTATTTTCTTTTAACGATCGCTTATGTCAACTGCTTATACGGGTATAAAGCCGCGGCTTAGTTTAGTTCAGATCATCAACATGAGCGTTGGCTTTTTCGGGATTCAGTTCGGATGGGACCTGCAAAGGGCCAATATGGGTCCTATCTATGAATACCTTCATGCCAAAGCAGATGCTATTCCAATTCTTTTTCTAGCAGCGCCTCTTACAGGGCTGATCATTCAACCCATTATCGGATATATGAGTGACAGAACGTGGCATCCAAGATGGGGAAGAAGAAGACCATACTTTTTTATTGGAGCATTACTGAGTTCTATTGCATTAATATTTATGCCGCATAGTAGTGAGTTGTGGATGGCGGCCGGTTTGCTTTGGATACTGGATACATTCGGCAATGTAGCAATGGAACCTTTCCGTGCATTTGTTGCCGACAAACTTTCGGAGGAACAGCGTACGCAGGGTTTTGTGATGCAAAGTTTAATGATCGGATTGGGAGGCAGTATTGCCAATGCGTTGCCCTGGATGATGAGTAACTGGTTTCATATTTCCAATACTGCAGCCAGCGGAGTGATACCGGGTAATGTAAAATGGTCGTTCTACATCGGTGCCTTCTTTTTCCTGGCAGCAGTTTTATATACAGTTTTTACATCAAAAGAATATCCGCCATCTGACATTGGATATAAAGCCAAAGTAAAAGAATCTAACAAAGGCTTTGGCGGTGGGGTGAGAGAAATATTTCATTCCATTGCACATATGCCGAAAAGAATGCGGGCACTGGCATTGGTACAATTTTTTACATGGCCCGGATTATTTTTAATGTGGTTTTATTACACAACAGCAGTGGCGAGAAATGTTTTTCATGCTACCAGTGAAACCGACCCCATTTATGGTGAAGGAAAAGATTTTGCAAGCCTGACACTTACTTCTTACAGTGTCGTTACGTTTTTATTTGCCTTCATTCTTCCATTTATTGCCAAAAAACTGGGAAGAAAGCTGACCCATTCACTTTGTCTTTTATGTGGAGCCATCGGTTTGATAAGTGTGGCCTTTATTCATAATAAATACATGCTTTATGTCAGCATGGCCGGCGTAGGTATTGCGTGGTCAAGTATTCTTTCCATGCCATATGCCATGTTGAGCGGTGTATTGCCTGAAGATAAAGTAGGTGTATACATGGGCATTTTCAATTTCTTCATTGTACTACCTGAGATCATTGCATCTCTCGGATTTGGCTGGATCATGAAAAATCTTTTAAACAATAACCGGTTAACGGCTGTTGAAATCGGCGGCGTGCTGATGATCATTGCTGCCGTTCTTTGTTTCTTATTAATAAAAGAAAAACCCCTTGAATCACTATCAACTTCGTCAACATGAAAAAGATCTTCAGCATATTCTTATTTCTATTCATTGTACTTAGTACAACCTTCTCCCAAGATGTTTACCCCACGCACTGGTGGGTGGGAATGAAGAATCCAAATCTTCAACTGATGATACATCGTGACAGGGTGGCAAATGAAAAAATTTCCATGTTGCCTTATCCAGGTGTAAAACTGGTGAAACAATCAAAAGCAGAAAATCCAAATTATCTTTTTCTTGATCTTGTTATCAGTTCTTCAGCAAAGCCCGGTAAAATATTTTTCCGGATAGATAATCTGCAATCACCGGAAGCGGTTTCCTATAAGATTTTTGAATATGAATTAAAACCCCGCAATAATGAAGACGGCAAAACAAGAGTACAGGGAGTTACATCGAAAGATCTGGTTTACTTGCTGATGCCCGACCGTTTCAGCAACGGGGATCCATCCAATGATTTTTTCGATAATATGCGTGATAAAGGTCATGACCGCAATAATTCTTTTGACCGCCATGGCGGCGATCTGCAGGGCGTGATAGATCACTTTGATTATTTAAAAGAGCTGGGTATAACGACCATCTGGATGACACCCGTGGTGGAAAACGATATGGCAAGAACGAATGAAAGAGGAACTACACGCAGCACTTATCATGGTTATGCTTTTACCGATCAATATAACGTGGACAAACGATTCGGCGGAAATGAAGTTTATAAAAAAATGGTAGAAGCCGCTCACGCAAAAGGATTGAAAGTGATACAGGATGCCGTTTACAATCACATGGGCATTGATCATTGGTTTATCCGTGACATGCCGATGAAAGATTGGGTGAATCAATGGCCGAAGTACAGCAACACTTCTTACAAAGATCAACCATTAGTGGACCCCTATGCTTCCAATGCTGATAAAAAATTATCCGTTGATGGTTGGTTCACTCCCTTTATGGCCGACCTGAACCAGCGAAATCCTTACGTGGCAATTTTTCTTATCCAGTATGCCATCTGGGCCTGCGAAGAATTTGGAATAGATGGCTGGCGGGTAGACACCTATTTTTATAGTGACCCTGATTTCCTGAATAAGATCAATGATGCAATGCTTAAAGAATTTCCGAGGATCACTGTATTTGGCGAAGTATGGGTGCATAGCGTAGTGAACAGCGCTTACTTCACGCAAAATAATTTCAACATTCCTTTCAAACACAATGTACAGGGGGTAACGGATTTCCCTTTACTATTTGCCATGCTCGATGGATTGAACCAGCCCTTTGGATGGACAGAAGGAGTGAACCGTGTTTACACGACGCTGGCACAGGATATTGCTTACAAAGATCCTAACCGCAATTGTATTTTTCTGGATAACCATGATCTTGACCGCATCTATTCGGTAGCAGGAGAAGACTTTGATAAATTTAAAATGGCAATGAACT
>JAHEZF010000185.1 GCA_023251215.1 Sphingobacteriales bacterium
TCCAGCCCATAAAATTTATTTGTCATTTTTCCATTCTCTTCCACCTGCATGGCCATGGTCAGTTTTACTTCGGCTTCTGAAAGCATGTTGTTTTTATAAGGCGACATCCGGAACATCAAAGCAATGCCCTCTTTATAAGGAGCAATAATTGCATTATCGCTGAATTTTAAAAAAGCCTGAGGCCTTGAAAAACGTCCGTAAAAAAGGCCGGTTGCAATGGCAAAGCTCAACAGGCCGAGAAAGGCTTCAAACGTTGCTACGGAACTCGTTAAAAAACCAACGGGGCTGATGCGTCCATAACCGACAGTAGTGAAAGTTTGTGCGCTGAAGAAAAATACTTCCGTAAGATTCTTAATAGATGAACCTGTTTTCACACCTGTTAGGTGTTGAATGCCGATCAGGTAATATATTCCGGCAAAGAAAAGATTGATAAGAATATACATGGCAAATATCAGGAACAGGAATTTTCCCACCCTCATGTCCAGCATTGTATGATACCAACTGAAGCGGTTAAGTATGCCTACGCCCCGTTTTACCACATTGGCCTTGCCGGTTTTCCGGTCATAGTAGCGGCCGCCGCTGTTATTACTGTTTGTTCCAAACCCGGTATTGTCTTCAGATTTAAGGTTGCGGAACCTTTTCATTAATGCCATGATCAAAAGTATAATTTATTTAATGATGACTGCCTGTCAGAGACAAATTTTGTTCACAGTTCCACCTGGTTTATTTTTATTATCGCATGACCCGGAAAAAAATACTTTGGCTTTGCAGCTGGTATCCCTCCAAAATGGAACCCTTTAATGGCGATTTCATTCAGCGTCATGCCAGGGCTGCTTCAGCATATAATGATATACATGTTATTTATGTAACCGGGAATAAATCTTTAAAAAAAGACTTCGAAGAAGAAATAAAAAAATCGGAAGGTCTTTCTGAGCAAATAATTTATTTTAAACCCAATTCTTCTTTTTTAGGAAAGATCATTGACAATTTCCGTTGGCAGAAATTGTATCGTCGTGCAATTAAAGAATATATTAATGAAAATGGCCGCCCCGACCTGGTGCATGTACATGTTCCGTTGAAAGCAGGAATAGCGGCTTTGTGGGTAAAAAAGAAATATCATATTCCATTGGTTGTTACCGAGCATTGGGGTATCTATAATTCAATTGTGCCTGATAATTTTAAAACCCGCCACAGGTTTTTTCAAAATTATTCAAGAAGAATCATCAGCAGTGCATCAGCTTTTATAAGCGTAAGTAAATACCTTGCCGAAGAAGTAAATAGAATGGTAGTAAAGAAGAACTATCATGTTATTCCCAATGTGGTTGATACCAGTCATTTTATCTATAAAGAAAAAGCGATCACAAATCCGATAACTATCGGATTCCGCTTTATTCATGTGTCCGGAATGATGCCGTTGAAAAATGCTGAAGGTATAATCCGGGCATTTAAATTATTCCTTAAAGACAACAATGCTGAATTAATAATGGCAGGCGATACTGATCCTTCCATCCGTAAATATGCAGCTGAACTGGGTTTGCTGGATAAAACAGTTTTTTTCCGGGGAGAAATTGCTTATGAGCAGGTAGCCGGGGAAATGCAACAGTCACATTGCCTGGTTTTGTTCAGCAACATCGAGAACTCTCCCTGCGTAATTGCTGAAGGGTTGTGCTGCGGTTTGCCAGTAATTGCTACAGCTGTCGGTGGTATTCCTGAATTGCTGAATAAGAATAACGGAATACTTATTGAACCCCGCAATGAAGAACAACTTGCTGCTGCACTGAAACAAATGATAAATACATACCCCGGTTATGATCTCAAAAAAATTGCAGAAGATGCACAAAGCAAATTCAGTTATGACATTGTTGGGAAAAAAATAGACCAGTTGTATGATTCAGTACTGGGACAATAACCGATTTAACCCTTCAACTTTTTTACCAGTTCTATATATTCCGTCATGGCATCGCTTGATGATTTTCCTTTTAAACCTGACCAGGCCTCAAATTTGGCTTTTGCCACAAAATCAAAAGGGTTAGTGGGTGAGTCCGTATTTACATCGCCTTCGCTGGCTTGCTTATAAAGAGAATATAATTGAAGTAATGTCTCATTGCCGGGACGTTCGGTTAAATTTTTGCTTTCTGCTACAGCCTGTTCAAATTGTTCTTTTAGCTCCATGGAATAAAATTTTTGTTATGGGGTGGGTTTAAAAGTTTACGAAAGATTGCGGAATGCCTGCTGTTAAGCCTTAGGGGACATTTAAAATTTAAAGAAATTATTGTTGCCGGGCATTGTTTATAAATATGGATTTTACATCCGATTTATTTTCGATCATGTTAAAGAATTCATCCAGATAAGACCATACTTCTTTTTTGTATTTGCTGGTAAGCGGTTCAAAATTCATTACCATATTTTTAATACTCTCTTTCTTTTGCCTGAATATATCCAGCGTAGCCTGTAATTCTTCCATGGTTCTGGGAAATCCCCGGTAAACTCTTTCTTTCACTGAATTCATTTCAAAACCTTCAGGGGGGAGGGCATATCCTGCATTTACAAAGCCCGAATGATCAAAATCGTAAGCAATTGCATAGGGCATCGCAAAAGAATCTGTTACCGGCCTCATCAGTTTTATATTGTGATAAACCGGAACCGACCAGTCCATGTTCCCGATCATATATTCAAAAATAGCTACCAGTGTCATTTGTTCCCGGTCTGTGCTTTCTGTATTAAAAGCCTGTTTTTTTACCTGGTAACAATTATTTTTTTTTGCCATTGCATCCATATCCTCGAGTAAAAAACCAAACTGGGTGTAGGATTTTATTTTGCCTTTTGTATCCTGGTAAGTAACACGAAGCATCCGGATGCGTAAGCTCATATCCGTAAGCAGGTTGTATATTTTGTAAACGAGAGCTTCTTTTACCACCAGTTGACCATCATCATTAGAAGTGCCGCAGCCCACAACCAGTTTTAATTTATTAAGCGATTGAAGTTTGGGAGATGTGGGATTTTTAAAGTTCAATAAAATAGGAGGCATGTAACATTGGTCTTTGCGATAATGACCTCTGGCCTCAAGCTGTATGTCTTCACTTATTACCGCACTGTCAGGTAAATGAAAAGTGATTGTGGCAGGCTGGTATTCAATTTTTCTTTTTTGTGAAAAGAGATTCTTATAATCAGTGGCCAGCGTCAGGTCAATGGTACGGTCATCAGAAAACAATTGAAGGTTGCCGGCAGCAGAAGGTTGTGCTGAGGCAATAAAGCCATGAAAAAGATACACAGTCAGGATCACCCATGAGCATTTCTTCATAATAGTATATATTTTAGTTACAGAGTTTCTGCCCCAAAAAGATACAAAAAATTGTAGCCGGAAAATCAGTTCACACGGGCACCCTTAATAAATATATTTTGCGCCTGGGTTTTATCATCAATAATTTTATAGAATCCTTCCAGGTAATCGAGTATTTCTGTTTTCGTGCTTGCTTTTAAAAGTTCAAAGCCTTTTATAAGTGCAGTTATTTTTTCTTTTTGCGCTTTGAATATATCTAATGTACGTTCTATTTCATCCATTTTCCGGGGAAAACCCCTGTACACTCTTTGGGTTACATTCTCAATGCCAAGTATTTCGTTGGGAGCTACATAATAAGCATTCACAAGCCCTGCATTATCGAAATCATACGGTATCGGAAATCCTTTTGCCATATTATCATTCCGGGGAAAGATGGGCTTAATGTTGTGATTGGCTGATACCGACCAGTCGGTATTGCCGATCATATATTCAAAAATATCCACTAAGTTCATTTTAGCCCGATCCATTTCATCAATCTGATAGGAAATTTTTTTACTGGCTATACATCCGTTTCTTTGTGCCAGGTCATCTATATCTTCAAGCAGGTAAGCATATTGGGAGTATGGCTTCATTTTATTTCTGCTGTCTCTGTAGTTCACCCTGACCAATCTTGCCCGGAAACTTTTTTCTTCAAGCAGGTTATAAATTTTATAGATCAGGAATTCTTTCAGTAATAACTGTTCATCCATACTGGAAGTGCCGCAGCCAATAACCAGCTTTAGTTTGCTTAATGAATAAAGCTTTGGAGATGTGGGGGTATGAAAGTCTAACATGATTGGCGGTATATAGCAAGCCTCACGCCTTGATTTTCCACGGGCACACATCCGTATCTTTTCATTGATAGTAGTGCTGTCGGGGAAACGGCAACTTATATCGGCATCCTGGTATGCATCTATATTACCTTTTATTTGTAGCTTTTTTATATCAGTGGTCAGGGTTATATCAACAAGTCCTTCATCCAAAAAAAACTTAATGCTGTCAATGGGATATGGTTGTGCTGAAGAAAAAAAAACTCTTTATTAACAGGAGTGGCAGCAGTATCCACGATTTTTTTTTCATGTTATTAGTTTTTTTGGT
>JAHEZF010000028.1:0-3879 GCA_023251215.1 Sphingobacteriales bacterium
TAAAGTGGATTTACCGGGAAAATTTTTCAGGTTCTTTTCTACAAAGCTGATCATGTCTTCATTAATATCCTGCGGGCTTACTTCAATATTTAACTGTTTGGTCAGATTACGCTTCATTGTTTCCACCAATGATACATTCAGTACTTTAAATTCAAATTCTTCCCGGTTATAGCGTGGCCTGAAGAAACCGGTAATGAAAACCGTACTGCCCTGTTGTAAAAAAGGAGTGAACTTGAGATAATCTTCACTGAATAAAACCAGTTCTGTTTTACCCGAATAATCTTCGATAATGAAATTGCCATATTTATTTCCCTGGCGGGATATTTTATGCTGTGCTTCTGCTACCAAGCCAATTAACCGGAACATCCGGCCGGGATTCGGCTGCATACGGATGGCTTCTCTGAATTCATTGAAATCGGCAACCGGCGTTACAGCATAATGTTTCATTTCAAATTTGTAGTGATCCAGCGGATGACCGCTTAAAAACATCCCTGTAACTTCTTTTTCATGTTCCAGTTGAACGATCAGCGGCCAGGGTAAACATTCGGGTAAACGGGGTGGAGGAATTTCCATCGTGATGGGCAGATCACCAAACAATGTATTGGCAGATGACGCATTCTGAGTTGAGATAACCTGGCCGTATTTGATCAATCTTTCCAAACCGCTGGCTGTTTCTCCTTCGGGAGTAAAAAAATATTGTGCCCGGTGCAGTTCAGTAAATTGGTCAAACCCTCCTGCGTAAGCAAGGCTTTCCAAAGTTTTTTTATTTACTGTTCGCTGGTTGATGCGTTTGATAAAATCAAACAGTGTTTTGAATGAACCATTTTTTTGTCTTTCTGAAATAATACTTTCCACCGCCGCTTCGCCAACTCCTTTCAATCCGCCCAGGCCAAAACGGATCTCTCCTTTATCATTTACTGCAAAACCTTTTAATGATTCATTTATGTCAGGCCCCAGCACTTTTAAACCCATTCGCTTGCATTCTTCCATAAAGAAGGTGATCTTTTCAATGCTGCCGGCATTGTTCAATACGGCAGACATGTATTCGGCAGGATAGTGAGCTTTTAAATAAGCAGTCTGGTAAGCCACATAAGCATAACAGGTGGAATGAGATTTATTGAAGGCATATTGGGCAAAAGCTTCCCAGTCGGTCCAGATCTTTTCTAATTTCTCTGGTGGAAAAAGTCTTTCAGTTGCCCCGCTGATAAATTCTGCCTTCATTTTATCAAGTACCTGTTTTTGTTTTTTACCCATGGCTTTTCGAAGCACATCTGCCTGACCCTTGCTGAAGCCGGCCAGTTTCTGGCTAAGCAGCATTACCTGCTCCTGGTACACTGTAATGCCATAAGTTTCTTTCAAAAATTCTTCCATCTCGGGAAGATCGTAGGTGATGGATTCTCTTCCATGTTTGCGGTCAATAAAATTGGGAATATAGGCTAAGGGACCGGGACGATACAATGCATTCATCGCAATCAGGTCATCCAGTTTATCAGGTTTTAATTCTCTCAAATATTTCTGCATGCCGGTACTTTCAAACTGGAATGTGCCGATAGTAGCGCCATGCTGGTAAAGCTCGAAAGTTTTTTTATCGTCCAGCGGAATTTTATCAATATCAATTTCAACACCCCGGAGTTGCTTAATAAGATGCAATGCATTTTTGATAATGGTAAGAGTTCTCAATCCCAAAAAGTCCATCTTGATAACGCCGGCTTCTTCAATCACATTTCCTTCAATTTGTGTAAGCCACAGGTTCGATTCTTTGGAAGTGGCAACAGGAATTAATTCGGTTAGATCTTTTGGGGCAATGATGATGCCTGCAGCATGAATACCGGTATTGCGAACCGAACCCTCCAGTCTTTCTGCTTCATGCAGTACTTTACTCGTCAGCGTATTTTCCTGCTTATAAATTTCACGCAACTTTTTTACATTTTCCATGTCATCGTTACCAAATCCTTCTTTTTCTTCCAGCGATCTTTCGCCGTCTTTTATTTTTAATGGCGCATGCAGCACTCTCCTTAATTCCACTCCGGGACGTTCGGGTACCAGTTTGGATAAAGCCCGGCTTTCACTTAAAGGAAGATCCATTACCCTTGCCACATCAGCAATACTTGATTTGGCAGCCATCGTGCCGTAAGTAATAATTTGTGCTACCTGGTTCTTGCCATATTTTTCAACCACATAATCTATTACTTTTTGCCTTCCTTCATCATCAAAGTCAGTATCAATATCAGGCATTGACTTACGATCAGGATTCAGGAATCTTTCAAAAAGTAAATTATATTTAAGGGGATCAATATTGGTAATGCCGATACAATAAGCTACAACACTACCTGCAGCTGATCCACGTCCGGGACCAACATATACGCCGAGATTCCGCCCTGCACTGATAAAATCACTAACAATTAAAAAGTAGCCGGCAAAACCCATTGTTTTTACAGTAAACAATTCAAACCGGATTCGTTCTTCAAGTTCGGGAGTCATCTCACTGTAACGTTTTTTGGCGCCCTGCCAGGTGATGTGTTCAAGATATTCATCCTGTGATGCAAATTCTTTTGGCACTGGGAAGAAAGGAAGCAGTATCTCTCTTTTCAGATCAAGTAGTTCAATTTTGTCAACAATCTCATTCGTGTTATCAATAACTTCGGGCAGGTCACTGAAGTTTTTACTCATTTCTTCGGTGGTCTTAAAATAAAACTGGTCGTTAGGGAACGCAAAACGTTTATCTTTTACATACACATCATCATCGCTGAATTCCCGCAGGGCAGGAGTAGCCAGTTTTTCACCGGTGTTGATGCAAAGCAGAATATCATGGGCATTGAAATCACTCTGCTCTACGTAATGTGAATCATTGTTGGCAATAATTTTAACGTCATACTTTTTCGATAGTTTTACCAATACTTTATTCACTTTATCCTGCTCTGTCAGCCCGTGGCGCTGTAACTCCACATAATAATCCTGCTGAAAAACATTTAACCACCACTTGAATTCATTTTCTCCTTCATCTTCTCCTTTTTTCAAAATAGCCTGTGGCACCATGGCGCCAAGGCAACAGGTTGTAGCAATTAATCCTTCATGATATTTCAGGATAAGTTCTTTGTCAATACGGGGATATTTGCCGTACATTCCCTCAATAAAACCCAGAGAAGTAAGTTTGACGAGATTGCGGTAGCCCTGTTCATTTTTTGCCAGCAATATCTGGTGATAGCGGGGGTCTCTCTGGTCCTTAGTAAATATTTTTTGATGACGATCCTGTGTTATATAAAATTCACATCCTACTACCGGCTTTACTTTTACTTTGCCGTTTTCATCTGTGTGCTTATATGCTTCAGCCACAAATTCAAAGGCGCCAAACATATTACCATGGTCGCTGATGGCCAATGCCGGCATTCCGTCCTTAATAGCTTTTTTGTATAGATTCTGGATGGAGGCAGCTCCGTCAAGCAGAGAAAATTGTGTATGTACGTGTAAGTGAGAAAACTTCATAGGTCAAAAAATCAAATATGTCAAATAAGTCAAATGGTTGATCAATTAATTATAGTTTTTTCTTAAATGAGAAAACGCTGATTGATCCTGTGCTGTAACTGCAAACCCATGTTTCCAGTTTGTTATCATTTTCAAAAATCTCAACACCCACCGGGTGTCCCTTGCAGGAAAGCGAAGTTACTTTAGTAAAACCGTTCCCGGTTATTTTAAATACGTCTATCATATCCCCGGTATAACAGGTGACAAATAAAAATTTGTAATTCTTTGACAGGATGATTGTCCGGGGTTGTGCATGGGTGGCGGCAGTAAATAATGTTTTTCCTGTTTCTGCATCAATGCAGGCTACTCTTGCAAGGCTGTTGTACGAAACAAATAGATGCCCGCTGGTATCCATTA
>JAHEZF010000028.1:3889-12755 GCA_023251215.1 Sphingobacteriales bacterium
ATATGCCGTGGATTGGAAGCTACATTAATCTCACTTTCTTTCATCCAGACTGAATTCAAAATAACAGCAATACTGGCGCCGCCCATTATCGCCACATAGGATTTGCCTTTTTTATCGTCAACCACAATTCCACGGGGGATTGAAGAAACCGGAATGGTGCCGATCACTTTGCCAAAAGGATACTCATCCTTATTTAATTCCAAAACACTTACGTTGTTAGAATGCCAGTTGCTTACCAACAAATACCTGCTGTCAGAAGTTTTAGCGATCACTTTGGGTGTTTTGCCGGTTTTGATCAACGGAACATAAAACGAATCCTCTTTGCTGTTTCCCGGGTAAGTAACTGTTATTTTTTTTACAGGCCCATCGTTTGTTACAATTATATTGGCATTAATCGAATCAAGCCTGATAGGCACAATACCTCCGGCATTATGCAATGACACCCACAATATTTTATCCTCATGGCTCAGGCAGGCTTCTACCGGTTTTTCCTGGAAAGAAGGAATGGGCCGTTCTTTCGCATAGTCCCATCCTGTTCCTTTTGTTGGTTTGAATTTAAATTCCCGAATGATTTTTTTTGTTGCCTGGTCAAATTCATTCACACTCATCCCTTCGAGGTTCATGGCATACAGTTTTGAACCATTTGAGTTGAATAATACTGATTTCGTTCCCGGGGCTGATTGGAGCAATTCCACTTTTTCATATTCAAGTTGCGAATAAGGTTTGGGAGCTACTGAATCTTTATTAATGATAAAAGTTTTTTTTTCTTTTTGCCTGAAGGTAGTATCTGCGGGAACTTTATTTGTATTGCCCGAACTCTGGCAAACAACAGCAAGTGCAAGAAAAAGAATGTATGATAATAATCTAGACATGATTTGTCAATGATAACTAAATAAAAATAATTTGAATGTGGTTATTCTTATTCAATGTTAACAGGCTATGAACAACCCCAAATCTTTTGCCCCCAGTAACTTAGTCTGTAGTAATTATTCGAGGACAAATTTCATTGAATGATCTGGTTTTTTTCGGTAAATAACCTATATTTTTGCTCACCTGTTCAAAAGGAGCTCCTGTGGAGCAGTTGGGCAGGATTTTTGAAAAGCTTTATATCATCCTGAGAAGCCATATGGTTAAGCAGATATTATCAGCAATATTATTCATTATCCTGTTGAACAGTTGTTCCAGTTTAAAGCAACTGAATCTTTCCGGCAAACGACAAGTGGCATCTGTTCCTGTGGCTGCTCCCGGTAATTCACAACAGAAATTCCTGGATGACATTACAGTAACTCCTCAGACAACTTCCATATTAAATGAAACGAAGACCGACAAAAAAGAAACTGTTGCCGGACATGGTTATTCCATTGAGGAAACTGCGGTGAAAGAAGAACCTAAACTTATCGCTGATAATATTGTTGCCCATCCTTCAGAAACAGAAAACATTTCAGCATTACAACTAAAATATGCTGTTTTGTTAAACACAGATGCTGAACAGTTACAAAATAAAACTTTACTTGAAGGGATTGACGAATGGTATGGTACCCGTTACCACATGGGAGGTACTACTAAAAAAGGGATTGATTGCTCTGCTTTTGCCGGCGTCATTTATGCCGCTGTGTTTGGTGTCACACTTCCCCGCACGGCGAGGGACCAATACCGCTTTAGCCGCCGTATCTCAAGAACAGAGTTGCAGGAAGGTGACCTGCTTTTCTTCCATACACGTCGCGGCCGCTGGATATCACATGTAGGTATTTATCTTCAGAACAATAAATTTGTTCACGCCTCTACCACTAATGGCGTTACTATCAGCGATATGTTTGACCCATATTATCTGAAATGCTTTGTGGGGGCCGGAAGAATTGATAACAAGCAGGGGCCTTTGACGAAACATTAATCTTTTCCTATTCTCATTTTTTTACGGATGGTTTGCATCACAGGTTTAATGTCAGGTGACAGATCTAAATAAATTGCTCCGGCAGCATACAATAACATAAAGCCAAGGCTACGGAGAAACAGACCCGTCAATCCATGAATATTCGTAAAGGTAAAATGGCAAATGGCATAGCAACCAGCGGCCAGTAATACGGTATATAATGATTGGATAGTAAGAGGAAAGAGTTTGAATTTTTTCCAGAGAAAAACCGTGCGGATGATGTTGTAAATAGTAATGGAAATAAGGTTGGCAAACCCGGTACCCACGATATCAAAATTTTTTGTCAGAATATAACTCAAAGGCAGCATCAGCATAAGCAGAATGACACCGCTCACCATTTCAAAACGCCAGTAAGTTGATGTGGCAATGATCTGGGCATTCAGCCCTGTTCCCATATCCACAATTTTAGTAAGTCCAAGCAAAATGATAACGTAATAAGCATCCAGGTAAGTTCCTTTTAAATGAAAAGTGGTTACCGCATCAGTAAAATTCAGTACGATTAAAAGGAATAAACCGCAGGAGAAAACCAGTTGATTGATGGAGGATCGCTGGTAAATGCGTTGTATCAACGCCATGTTTTTATCTTTCCATGCCTTTGACAGATGGGCAATAGAGGCTGCAATTATTCCACGCTGGGGCACCGCTATCATGGCACAAATATTCTGTGCTACTGAAAATATGGCCAGTTTGGTCAGGGCATCATTGAGTACAGAACCGATAACCAGTGAATCGAATACCAGTGAAATGGTGAATATGACCGATCCTGCATAAACGTATGAACACAACCTGAGAATACTTTTGGAAAATCTGCGGGTAACTTTAGTTATCCGGAAAGTGAAATGAATTTTTTTTGTGAAAAGGAGGTAAAAGAGTAGTGTAACTGCAATAAAAGGATAACTGAATGAAAAGACTTTAATGAAGACATCAAAATTGCGGATAACCCCGGTTGCAAACAGGACAATTAATACGGTTGTAAACAATCTCCACAAAACCTCTTTCAGGAAATTGGTAAAAACAGATTTATGAAGCTGCCAGGAATAGGCTTCAAGAATAGTGTAAACCACAAGGCCAAATCCTAATGGGAATATCCAGGTATAATGCGCTACTAATTCAGGAGCATTGGTACCGTATTTTTTTATTACAAGGCCTTTAAAAAAAATCCCGGCAACAATAACCAGGATAAATCCAATGGTACTTATTAGCAAAGCCCATGTCACCTGGTCATTTTTATTTGCGGGCAGATGTTCTTTGTAGTATGGATAAAATTTGTAGATATAAGAAGGCATGGCAAGGCTGGCAAAGGCCATCATCATAGTGGCAATGGCAATAAAAGCGTTGTATAAGCCGAATTGGGGGTCCAGGAAAATTCCCTGTTTGGTAAATAAGTAAACATTCAGCAATCCGATAATAAAACCGGTATAAATAACAAGTGATGAAATTATGCTTTGGCGCCTGATGCTGCTCATGGGGTAAAGGTAAGCGGGTAGTAGCGAGTGGCAAGTAGGGTTATTGAACTTTCTTTACTGTGATGTAAAAATTTTTGTTGATATCCATAACATAATTTAAAGGCAGGTCGAAATCTTGCCACTCAGTTTTGGGAAAAATAATAAAAGGTCTTCCGCCGGTTAATTCTATAGGCATATCAAAACCTTCAACACAGTTTGTCCAGCGATAAGAAACTTTCCTTCCATCCATCTTATACTCCAGCACCGGAATTTTCGTTGCCCGGAGGTATTGATCAAATACTTTTGAGAAATCTTTTCCTGATTGCTTGGTCATATATGCTTCTACATCCTTTGAGTCTACTGGTTTGTGATAAAATTCTTTATTAAGCCCCCTTAATATTTTCCTGAATAAAGAATCATCATCGATCACCTGCCGAATCATGTGGAGCAGGTTGTTTCCTTTATTGTACATATCACCGCTGCCTTCCTGGTTCACCCCGTAAGCGCCGATGATAGTTCTGCTATTACCAATTGTCCGGCGCAGGCCCTGTGTATATTCATCAGCAGCCTGCTTACCATACTGGCATTCCACAAAAAGAGTTTCTGAATAATCAGCAAATCCTTCATGCACCCACATATCTGCAATATCATTGGTAGTAATATTATTGCCAAACCATTCATGACCGCTTTCGTGTATAATGATATAATCCCATTTCATTCCCCAGCCACTACCGGAAAGATCCCTGCCCATTCTGTTGAAACCGGAATAATAACCATTGACATAATGATTGCCATAAGCTGTTGCACTCTGGTGTTCCATGCCGAGGTGAGATGACTCTACCAGTTTGTAACTGTCTTCATAAAAAGGATAGGGGCCAAACCAGTATTCAAAACATCGCAGCATGGGTTTTACATCACGGTCAAATTGTTTTTTGGCTTTTTCCAAATTATAATCGAGCACCCAGTAACTGATATCCAGTTTTCCTTTTTCAGCATTCAACGTATCGGTAAAGTTTACATACTTGCCGATATAAGGAACGATATTGTAATTGTTGATGGGGTTTTTTACCATCCATGTCCATGAAGTAGTGCCGTCATTATTATTTTTCTTGTTCGTCAATCTTCCGTTACCGACTGCCACTAAAGTATCAGGAACAGTAACAGTAAGTGAGGCGCCTTTATCAGGTTCATCGCTCTGGTGGTCTTTGCAGGGATACCAAACGCTGGCGCCTAAACCCTGGCAGGCAACTGTCATCCAGGGTCTTCCTTTTTCATCTTTGGTAAAAATCCATCCGCCATCCCAGGGAGGATTGACGGCTATACGTGGCCTGCCGCTGAAATTTATTTTCAGCCGGTAGGTTCTGTGAAGCGGTGGTTTGGCATTGTCAATAAAATTAAAATTGCCGATATCAATAAAATAAACATTGCCTTCACGACGAAATTTCTTTATAGCAATAGTATTATCAAGTGTAATATTTTCAATCAGCATTGGGTTCTGTAAGTCAATCTGCATTATTTTATTTTTTCCCGGCTTGACGAGTTCAAAGTCTATTGTATTTGATCCGGAAAGCGTTTTTCTGTCATAATCCGGTTGAATATCGATATTGTAAAGAGTCACATCCCACCAGTCTCTTCCAGGTCCAATGCTGCCTCGCAACGTATCCTGGTGAGTAAACTCTTTCTTTTTATTTAATGGCTGTGCCGATGAAGAATATAAAATGCAAAAAGTAAAAGCTAAAATGTAAAATGTCCGGGCTATGTAATTCACTTTACTATGTTTTGTTGATGTAAATTTAAGGGTTGATAATTAAGATGAACGTTAAAAGAAAATATTATTGGTTGTTGGTTATAGGTTGCTGGTTCTTGGGAGCCTGTTATAATAAGAAGAGCAGTACCAGGAAGGTTTTTCACTACAATGAAAGTTCAGGAATCGCTTCACTTGACCCCGCCTTTGCCAAGAACCAATCTGTTATGTGGGTGGTTCACCAGCTTTATAATACGCTGGTACAGGTAGATGAGCATCTTAATATTGTTCCTTCGCTGGCAAAAAGCTGGGATATTTCTGAAGACAGGCTTACTTATACCTTTCATTTGCGGAATGATGTTTTTTTTCATGATGATGCTGCTTTTGCCGACAGTAAGGGAAGAAAAATGACAGCAAAAGATGTAGAGTATAGTCTGGACAGGATCATCAATAAACAAACAGCCAGCCCGGGATCATGGATATTTAACCGCAAAGTGGATTCGCTTCAGCCATTCAGGATTGTTGATGATACAACTTTCCGGCTAAAACTTCTTCGTCCTTACAATCCTGTTCTCGGTATTCTTTCCATGCAGTATTGTTCGGTAGTGGCCAGGGAAGCAGTAGAAAAATATGGCAATAATTTCCGGCGTCACCCGGTTGGCACAGGCCCATTCCAATTTGTGGCTTGGGAAGAAGGGCAGGCCCTTGTTTTGAAAAAAAATGAAAAATATTTTGAAATGGACAACGCCGGTAAACGATTGCCTTATCTGGATGGAGTAAAAATTTCTTTTTACGACAGCAAGGCTACCGAATTTTTATTGTTCCGGCAAAAGCAGCTGGAATTTATCAATGATATTGAAGCTTCTTTTAAAGATGAAGTATTGACCAAAAAAGGAACACTGCGAAAAGAGTGGGAGGGAAGGATCGGGTTGCAGACCAATCCTTATCTTAATATTGAATACCTCGGTATCCTGGTTGATTCCACTAATGAGTTATTAAAGAACTCACCGATGCGGTTGAAAAAGATCAGGCAGGCTATCAATTATGGATTTGACCGGAGGAAAATGATTTTATATCTGCGAAATTCGCTGGGTACTCCGGCTGAATCGGGTTTTGTACCTACCGGGCTGCCATCTTTTGATTCATCCGTGGTGAAGGGTTATCATTATGATCCGGCCAAAACAAAACAATTACTTACTGAAGCAGGTTACCCTGATGGAAAAGGATTACCTACCATCAAACTTTTGACAATTTCAATTTATTCAGAGATGGGAAATTTTATTGCCAAACAATTAGAAGAATCAGGAATACCGGTGCAGGTAGAAGTAGTGCAGAAATCTTTATTGCTTGAAATGACTTCGAATTCAAGAGCCTTGTTCTTTCGCGGTAGTTGGATAGCAGATTACCCGGATGCGGAAAATTATTTATCTGTTTTCTATTCAAAAAATCCGGCGCCGCCCAATTACACCCGTTATAAAAACCCGGAGTTTGATGCCATATTTGAAAAAGCATTGACAGAGAATAATGACTCCATGAGATATAAACTATATCAACAAGCTGATCAGATCATGATAAACGATGCCCCGGTGGTGCCACTGTGGTATGATAAAGTAGTCAGGCTTGTTCAAACCAATGTAAAAAACTTTAAACCGGATGCATTGAATATGCTGGAATTAAGAAAAGTTCAGTTGCAGTAATTCATAATCCATTTATCCCTGTTTAAAGTCGTAATTATACGAGTTTCAATCTGGATTAGTACATATCCTATTGCATAATTCCGAAGTGGATATTACATTTGGTGTACAGTAAAAATCCGGCTCACTTTTATTAACCCGGTCAGTGTTCAAAGAAGCCCTCCAATAACTCCTGACAAAACCTTTTATCCAATTTTTCCTGATTAACCAGGTGATTGAAACCCTGTTCAACAATAAATCGTACTTATGAAATCGAATGGTACCCGAATTTTCCTGCTCAGAGCTATTTTGTTTGTCCTGCTTTCCCTTTATTTTCTTGTAGTATTTGCACAGCCTGATTATGTATTTAGAAACGCAAATCTTCAGTCTGGCACTAACCTTCAGGCAGGCGCTGTTTACAAATTTTCCAATGTAAAGTCAGGTGTTGATGCCATTGTAACCATTAAGTCGGTGACCGGAGGTATTACTTTGAACAAAATTGATGATAATAGCACAGGTTTTGATGAGGCATTTCAACCATGTATCAATACTGCATCAAACGCAAATGGGTATGTTGAGTTCCATATCGATTTTGTAAATGCCGGAACCAGCACTTTACAAAACCAGGAAATAGTAGCTGCCACCTGTATTAACGTTGATGGCGTACAATATACCAATGGAGTATTATATGAGATGAACCAGATACAGGAACTGACCGGAGGGTATTCAGATTTTAATATGACAGGTTCCAGCCTGCAGGTACTAAATATTCCGGGTTGGGTTGAAATAAAAAACATTTCTGCGGTAAACTATCCGGGTATTGATACTGTCGTAAAAGATATAATGGCAACGGTTATTAATCAAAACATTTCAGGATTCAACATCCGGATCGGCGCTATTAATACTTCTCCAACAAAATCAGAACTGCGTTATGGCAGTGTGTATTTTAAACGCTTCAGCTATCCGAAATTCCGGGTATTACCCAACAGAACCTTATTGAGTTTTAGCGGTGCAGCGAAACAGAATGCTGTTGAATTGAAAGGAACTTTGTCGGCCAGCCATAGTTATGATAAAATAATCATTGAAAGAAGAAACGCCTCTTCTTATTTTGTGCAAACAGGAGAATTATCCATTACGAATGGCGGTACCGGTTTGTTCCCATTTATTTTTTTTGATAATAACCCAAATAGCGGCAACAATTATTACCGTATCAGGCTTATCAGTACAGCCCTGCACATTATGGAAATAAGCAATGTACTGTTAATTAAAATGAATAATGATTATAAAGACCTGCTGTTGTACAATACGGTTGTACAGGGCAGCAACCCTGTCTTAACAATTAAGACGGATAAAAATACAGAAGCAACATTGCAGCTAATTGATTTCAGCGGAAGAACATTGTATAAGAATAAAGTACAATTAAATGCGGGCACCAATAATATTTACCTGAATTCCTTCAGGCCGGCGCATGGCCCTGGAGTGGCAATTATTGAAACAAATGAGGAAAGGAAAACCGTAAAAATTCTTATTCAATAAAACAAGGGACTGTTTTGGTAAATAATAAAACTATCGTCTTTTCTTAAGCGGGACAGCTTTTATTTACTCACTTTTTAATTTATCCTTAAACACTTTTCTGAATTTATCCAGCTTAGGTTTTATTACAATTTTGCAATAAGGATTTGAGTTTTCATTATTCTCAAAATATTGCTGGTGATAGGCTTCCGCATTATAAAATTTACTGAAGGGAACAATTTCTGTAACAATGGGTTTGTCAAATGCCCCGCTTTTATCCAACTCGGCTTTATATTTTTCCGCTTTTTGTTTTTGTTCGCCGTTATGGTAGAAAATGGCGCTGCGGTATTGGGTTCCCACATCGGCGCCCTGCCTGTTTAGTGTAGTGGGGTCATGTGTTTGCCAGAATACTTCCAGTAATTCATCATAACTGATCTTAGCGGGATCATAAACAATCTGCAGACACTCTGCATGACCGCTTTCGCCGGTACAAACCTGTTTATAAGTTGGATTCTCAGTTTGCCCGCCGGAATAACCGGAAGTTGCGCTGATCACTCCATCT
>JAHEZF010000186.1 GCA_023251215.1 Sphingobacteriales bacterium
ATATTATTTTCCGGGTTGGTTTCATATTCTAGTGAAACAACTCCCCAGAATTTTTGCCTCCTTAATTCTTTTAATATAGCTGGAATATCCGCTACGCCGGTTCCCAATAAAACATCCTGTGACATACGGTTATTCATTTCCGGCTCGTCTTTTAAATGCAATCCCCAAACTTTTCCACTTAGTTTCATCAATCCTTCCACCGGATTAATTCCGCTCCTGAGCCAATGACCCACATCGGGCCATGCACCCAAATATTTTCTTCCCTGCATGGCTAACAGCATTGAATCAGGATTCCAGTAATGACTATTAGGCTTGGGATGACAATGGATACCGACTTTAATTCCATATTTTCCTGCCAGCTGATTGAACCAGTCAATATCTTTCCATTCAGGCTCGGCAGTTAAAAAGGGTATTTCCATGTCTTTACAGAAAATAAAGAATTTTTCAAGGTTGTCTTTATTATAATAGTCTTTGTCCACTACACCCAGGGCAATTACTTTGATGCCTTTGTTTTTCAAATATTCTTTTAACCGTGTTCTTTCATCCTGGCTCAGGTTATAACTGAAAGGGCCGTTATAACCCTCACCCACTTTTTGTCCCGGGTAGGCTTCCACATATTTTACTCCCACGCTGTCAGCTTTTTCAATGGCCTGTAAAAAAGTATATTTGTGAAAGGTCCAAAGTTGGATGGAGAGTTCCCAGTTTTTTGTATTGCTATTCTTTTGCGGGAGACATAAGAATGACGTCAATAACAAGGTTGTGGTGATCAGAATATGCTTCATGCTTCAATTTACATATTTCGTGACTGAAAATAAAAATGCCCCGGTAAAATATCAGGGCATTTATAAAACAGAATGTTGAGTGCGGATCAGAACGGCAGATCATCTATTGGCTCTGTAATCTCACTGGGTGAAGGGACATTACTGACGGAAGTTGAAGCTGCAGCTGGAGTGGCAGGCTGAGAAGAAACGCCGCCACTGTCGCTACGTCCGCCCAACAGTTGCACTTCTCTTACACGAAGTGAAAGAGAAGAACCAGGTGTGCCGTCATTCCTTTGAAATGACCTTGCTTCAGGCTGTCCTTCCACAAATACCTGTTTGCCTTTGGTTAAATACTGTGCCACCGCAGTGCGGTCGGTCCAATAGGCACAATCAACCCAGGTTGTTTTTTCTTGTTGATTGCCCTGGCTGTCTTTGTACTTTTCAGTGTGTGCCACAGTAAAATTGATAACGTTCTTACCATTCACTGTGTTAACTACGCAATCTTTGCCGAGGTTTCCGATAATTTGCATTTTAATCATAGTGCTCAAATTTTAAACGTACTTAAATATTTTTAACAAGACAAAGTAAGGGTATTTTAATAATATCAACCAATACCACCTTTAGGTAATTTTTATAAAATATAAACGGTCTGTAAAGTATCAGGGAAACTGGAGTTATCGTTGATCAGGAAGCTTAGTGCCCTCATAGATGTCACTGATTGAAAGTGAAACGTTCACAGCCATTACATCCAGGCTGCGGGAAATGGTTTTATTTTGTCTAATAACCGCAACGGTTATATTTTATTCTCCACAAAGTACATTTCAATCATACCCTTGTTTTTTGCTGCCCGCTTGCCGCGGAATGTACAATCAAATTTATCCTTTACCAGTTCAAAAGTGCTTTGTGATATATTTATTCTGTTCGGTTCACTGTTTTGTTCCATCCGTGCAGCCGTATTTACTGTATCGCCCCAGATATCATAGGCAAATTTTTTATTTCCCACCACACCTGCTACCAATGGCCCGGTATGAATGCCGATCCGGATATCAAAGTAGCCATCCTCTAAAGCATCCTGCCTGGATGATCTTATCGCCTCTATAATTTCAATTGCTGCCTGCACCACGCTAACCGCATTATGATCCTTTGTGTCCGGCAAACCACTTACACATAAATAGGCATCACCAATGGTTTTGATTTTTTCAATATTGTATTTTGAAATGATTTCATCGAATTTCCTGAAGCAACTGTCAATGATGGATACCAATTGTTCCGGTGATAATTTTTCGCTTTTGCTGGTAAAATTTTCAAAATCCGTAAACATGACTGTCGCTACTTCATAACTTCTTGGTGTGGTTCGTCCTGTCAGTTTCAGCTCAGCCGCTATTTCCTCGGGCAAAATATTCAACAAAAGATCGTCTGACTTTTTCTTTTCCAGGTACAGTTCATTGGTTCGTTCCACCACTTTATTTTCAAGTTCATTATAGAACAAAGCATTTTCAATTGAAACAGCCATTTGGCCCGTAAGTAATTTCAACAAAGCAATCCGGTTTTCTGTAAAGGCGCCAAAAGTGAGATCATTTGAGAGGTAAATAATTGCCTGGAGTTTTCCCATATTGATCAGTGGAATACAAAGAACCGATTTGCAATTATGCTTTTTTATAAACTCATCGTTGGCAAAAAGCGAACTTTTTCCGGCATCATCCAGGATAACCGTTTCACTTTTAAGATATACATAGTTGAGTATTGATTCGGCCAGCAAACCACTCTGCCGTACCGGGATGGACTGCAATGTTTTAATATCTTCTGAATCGGCATGAATCTCCGCTTCTATTAACCGTTCTCCGTTTTTTTCCATGATCAAAAAGCCGGATTGGGCGCCTGCACTTTCCATTATTACCTGCATCATTTTTCTTAATAACCTCGGTAATACAATTTCGCCGGAAAGAGCAGCGGATGCTTTCATCACGGTTTCCAGATCAAGGTTCCCGGCTTTTTGTTTACTGCCCGATTCCACCGCAATATCCTGCTGCCAGTCTGAAGAGGTTACTTTACCAAGCTGGGGATAAATAGACTCCATTTGCTTCAACTTGGCTGAAGCACCCCAACGCTTGTACGTCCTGTATGCATTCTGTAAATAGAAATTTGCCAGCAGATCCTGTTTTGTATTTATGAAAAACCGGCCTGCTCTTTCCCAGCATAAGGCAATATCAGAAATCATTCCACTTTCTGTTCCGGCTTTTAATGCCTTATCATAAAATATTTTTGCCTGCTCTGTATTTCTTTTGAGATAACTATATTCCGCTTCCAGCAATAATCGTTTATGTTCATAATTGGCCGGGCATAATTTTTCATAGCTCGTCAGGTGTTTGATATCACCTTTTATTTTTTTTAAAACAGATTGCCTGGGTATATTGCCGGATCCATCAGCAAGAATCAGTGAACGATAAAAATAAAACAACGGATACAAAGTTGTTCCTTTTACACTTTCCTGGAATCGTTCAGCAATAGCAATATACTTTTCTGCATTCTTGCGCTGGTTAAAGACCAAAGCAAGAAACAACTTCTGGATATATAAATTATGAAAATAGATCTCGTTACTTTTTGTAACTTCAGATATTTCCATTCCTGATTCGTCAAAAACCGATCCATTCAGTATATCGGGATGTTCAGTTACTTCTTCCAGGTTTTTGATGGATTGCCTGAAAATCCTGAGTCTTTTCAATGTAAGATCCTGTTTGAATTTTTCGATCTGCAGATCGAGCTGTTCAGCTTTCTTGGAAAGAGCCGGCAATGAAACGCCCTGGACGAAAAACTGGTACACGATATTGTGGGCAGCATAGGAAGCAAATTCATTGTCTCCATACTCCAGTGAACTTTTAAATGCCTTTTCGAGATCAGGATATATTTCTGTAAATGGCTTTCTCCAGTGTACAAGAAAAATATTATATGTAACAAGAATGGATCCTGTCAGTTCTTCTGCATTTATTTTTTTTGCAAGATGCAATGCAATTTCCCCGAATCGTATGCCCCGGTCTTTTTCATTCAGGAACACACTTAATATATAGCCATATGCAACAAAACTAAATGGCGATTTCCTTGAGAGGCCATACTTTACAGTGAGACTAACCATTTTAAACACCAATAGAGGAACGAGGTTAGGCACTGCAAAATAGGATGCTGAAGTAATGTCGGAAAGAATACGCATGGCAGCATTCTTTTCCGGGTCCTTCATTTCTGGCAAACTGTCAAAATAATCTATTGTTTTATTGCGTAACAGGAATTTGGTTTTCAGAAGATCTTTCATTACCGAAAGTTTTCCGGGACGCAGCGGCAAACGGATTCCCAGTTTCTGAAGAATCTGTAAACCGAGCTTGACGGCTTCCAGTGTTTTATTCTGGGCAATGAGTTTTTTAATTTCTATCTCATACCCCTTTACAGAATCAGTAAGAGATTTGCTATGCTTTTGTAAATTGTCAAGCAGCTTATCCACCTTATCATATTCCGCTGATAAGTAAGCTGCATCAGCCGCATTCGTAGTGATCTGAAGTGTAAAATCATATTGCCTGTTCCAGTCTTCTTCTTCCAGCACATAC
>JAHEZF010000187.1 GCA_023251215.1 Sphingobacteriales bacterium
CACCGGGGCGCCCCATTGATCTGTTCCTTTAAACCCAACAACAGTCATGATTCCATCAACCAGCTTGCCGCCTTCCGGAAAAAAAAACAGTGATATTATATGAGAAGTTCTCCTCGTTCTTGAAATAGCCGCAGGGGATTTAAAAACGGGAATGTTCTTTTTATATATAGATCCCACATCATCATTAAGCATCCCCGATGTTATTGCCCTGACATAATAGTTCCCCTGTGGCAGTGTATCCGGAAGATCAATACATCCTTTTACAATTGCTCCCGTTACAGGATATTGTTTTTCGCTTACCACTTGCCCTTTACTGTCAACAAATTGAAGGAAAAAAATATAGCTCTGGTCGCTGGGCCTGCCATCACCATACAAATACGCCTTGAACCAAATAGTTTCCCCGGATACATAATAATTCTTATCGTAATGAATGTAAATTTTTTCCTGCGGAAATTGAGTTGCCGGTATATTTAGAATTGAGTCAATTTTTTGTGCTTTCGGATAAAAGACAGAAAGCAAAAAAAAGCTTAGAACAAGTATTGCCTTTTCCATGCCCAATCATTTGATTGCGAGCTATACGTCTTGTCTATTTCAGCAGAAAACCCAACAGTATAAAGATAGTTTATACCAATATTACGCTGCATTACCGGCTAATTGATGTTATGCCGGTAGTCTTCTTTAAGTGCTCTGTCCTTACAGGTTTCAGCATAGCATTTGCTAAATTGCAGGCTTTCCCATGTCATTTAAGTTACATACTCCTTTTTCTCTTGCCGGTGATCAGCCGGAAGCTGTCCGTCAACTGACGGAAGGGGTCCTTCATGGCGAAAGATACCAGACCTTATTGGGAGTAACCGGCAGTGGCAAAACGTTTACTATCGCCAATGTAATTCAGAATGTGCAGCGGCCCACGCTGGTGATAACACATAATAAAACCCTGGTAGCGCAGCTATATGGAGAGTTTCGCCATTTTTTCCCGGACAATGCGGTAGAATATTTCGTTTCCTATTATGATTATTACCAGCCGGAAGCTTATATGCCGGTAAGTGATGTTTACATTGAAAAAGACCTGAGCATTAATGATGAGCTGGATAAGCTGCGGCTGAGAGCAACATCAAGTTTATTAAGCGGCCGCAGGGATATTATTGTTGTAGCCAGTGTAAGCTGTATTTATGGCATGGGCAATCCTACCGATTACGAAAATGGCATTATCCGGATTAATAAAGGCCAGCATATTTCACGACAGGGATTTTTGCATTCCCTGGTCAATTCTTTATACAACAGAACAACATTGGAATTTAACCGGGCAACATTCAGGGTAAAAGGCGATACCGTTGACATTAATCTTCCTTATGTTGATTATGGCTATCGTATTACCTTTTTTGGCGATGAGATAGAAGAAATAGAAAGCATGGATGTGGTAACCGGTAAACGAATTGGACTGATGGAAAACGCAGCCATCTTTCCCGCTAATTTATATGTGGCGCCGAAGGATATTTTGCAGCAGGTTATTTACGACATACAAGATGAAATGCAGGCACAGGTAACTTATTTTAAGAATACGGGCAAATACATCGAAGCGCAACGGCTGAGCGAAAGAGTGAACTATGACCTGGAAATGATCCGTGAACTGGGATATTGTAATGGCATTGAAAATTATTCCCGGTTCTTTGACCGCCGCAAACCGGGCACAAGACCTTTTTGCCTGCTCGATTATTTTCCCAAAGATTTTTTGTGTGTGGTAGACGAAAGCCATCAAACCGTTCCACAGGTAAGTGGCATGTATGGTGGCGACAGGAGCCGTAAACTGATACTGGTTGATTATGGTTTTCGTTTACCTTCTGCATTGGATAACCGTCCGCTGAACTTCCATGAGTTTGAATCGCTGATTAATCAAACTATTTTTCTTTCGGCCACACCCGATGATTATGAGTTGGACAAATGTGGCGGTGTTATAACCGAACAGGTAGTGAGGCCAACGGGTTTGTTGGAACCGCCAATTGAAATTCGTCCTTCGGTAAACCAGATAGACGACCTGCTGGATGAAATTGATAAAAGAGTGAGCAGGGGCGACAGGGTATTGGTGACAACACTGACCAAACGCATGGCCGAAGAAATGGATAAATACCTGCACCGTATCAATATTAAATCAAAATATATTCATAGTGAAGTTGACACACTGGACAGAATTGAAATACTTCGTGAACTGAGACTGGGAAAAATTGATGTACTGGTAGGCGTGAACCTGCTGCGGGAAGGACTTGACCTTCCCGAGGTTTCTTTGGTTGCCATCCTTGATGCAGATAAAGAAGGTTTTTTGCGCAACGAAAAATCGTTGACACAAACCGCCGGCCGGGCTGCCCGCAATGCGGACGGCCTTGTAATATTTTATGCCGATAAAATGACCGAAAGCATGCAGAAAACAATTGATGAGACCCATCGCCGCCGTGAAAAACAAATTGCTTTTAATATTAAACACGGCATCACTCCAAAAACAATTATCAAATCAACCAGGGAAGTCTTTGCACAAACTTCGGTACTGGATATAAAAGGATACGATCCCGCCAACCCTTATGCCATTGCTCCCGATGAAGATCTTGTGACCGTTGCCGCAGAAGAGCAGGCAGAATATAAAACAATTCCTCAGGTAGAAAAGGCCATCAGCAAGATTAAGAAGGAAATGGAGAAGGCGGCAAGAGACCTGGATTTTATGGAAGCGGCGAGATTGAGGGATGAAATGTATGTCTTGCAAAAGAACCTTGTAGAGATGAAAAAATAAGATTCTCGTAGTTTTACGAATTCTACGCAGGTATTTCTGCCTGTTTTTTCCAAATATATATAGTGAGTGTTTGCACTTAGATTTTAGACTTTCTATCTTGGTCTCTGAAACCATTGAATCCAATATTGTAAAACCGAAAATCCACATTTTATGAAAAGACGTATCCGCAAAATCGCAAACTTCTTTGCATTTAACCTGTTGTTCTTCGCATTGTACCTGAACTTTATTCGCAAAGACAAAGTAAACCTGCCTGTTGAACAAACCATACAACCAGGCCAGACTACAGCAGCTTTCAGTGGCACAGGCACTGTCCCCGTAGATGATCCCGAAAAATATCTTGAAAAAAAGCACGGGGCTAATGTTCCCATTGCTATTCAACAGCCTGTTGTTATAGAAACGCCGCAAAACATCACAACAGAATCAAGCTTGTCTATTAATTAAGCAAAGCAGCGTTAATATAAACACGACCCCGGCACCAGTGTTGGGGTTTTTGTATTTTTAATCAGGCCCGCCTGCTGAAACCGAATTCTTATCTTAGCAGTATGGCAAAAAAAGTTTTCCTTTTGGATGCGCTGGCACTTGTCTTCCGTGCCTATTATGCACTCATCCGCAATCCCCGACTTACCTCAAAGGGCAAAAACACCAATGCACAATTTGGTTTTACCAATGCGCTGATAGAGCTTATCAACAAACAAAAACCTTCTCATATCGCCGTGTGTTTTGATACGGCGGCACCCACAGAAAGACATACTGATTTTGAACAATACAAGGCCAACCGGCAGGAGGCGCCTGAAGATATACTTGATGCTATTCCCGATATTAAAAAAATAGTTCGTGGTTTTAATATTCCCGTAGTGGAATTAGATGGCTACGAAGCGGATGATGTAATTGGCACGTTGAGCAAGCAAGCGGCAAAGGAAGGATATGAAGTTTATATGGTGACTCCTGATAAAGATTATGGCCAGCTTGTTTCTGACGAAATTAAAATCTATAAACCGGGATACCAAGGAGGCGACGCCGAAATACTGGGCCCGGAAGAGGTCTGCGCCAAATGGAATATCAAAGATGTGTCGCAGGTAATAGATATTCTCGGGCTGATGGGCGATGCGGTAGATAATATTCCGGGCATCCCGGGTGTGGGAGAAAAAACAGCCGCAAAGTTTTTAGCTGAATATGGCTCATTGGAAAATACACTGGCCAACGCTGATAATATAAAAGGGGCCATGGGCGAAAAAGTTAAGAAAGGTAAAGAGATGGCGATCCTTTCAAAAAAACTGGCTACCATCATTACCAATGTTCCCGTTAAGTTCCATGAAGAAGATTTTAGAATAAAAGAATGGGATAAAGAAAAGCTGAAGCAAATATTTTCGGACCTGGAATTTAAAACATTAGGGAAAAGATTGCTGGGTGAAAATTTTTCAATCAACGCTCCGAATAATGATTTTATTAAAAAAGAACAGCCCCAGGGAGTGCAAACTGATTTATTTGGAAATATTATTGAAACGCCAACTGAAACAATCCCGGTTATTGATGATGATAGCGAAGATTCATCA
>JAHEZF010000188.1 GCA_023251215.1 Sphingobacteriales bacterium
CCCACAAAGCAATAACTTAGTTAATGCAACTCCTTCTACCGATGCTCAAAGCTTGTAGAGAGATTAAGATATTAATTTTTATATTCACCATTACTATTTTACTCTCATGCTCAAATCAAAACTCTCATAAAATGACTGAGACTGAATCTAACCAAATAATAAAAGAGGTAAAGAATGTAATTGACAAAATAACTGAATACAGCGAAAAAGCTCAATTGGACTCTCTTCTCAATTGCTATGCTGACTCTCCTGATTTTTTACACTTTAGCAGCGACGGCAAAATGAGAAATTATGAAGAGTTCAAAAAAATCTGCACAGAATACTATAACTCGCTTAAAGAACAAAAGGTTATTACAATCCAGGAAAAATTCCACGTACTTGATACAAACCTTGTCATCTCAGGCTGGACAGGGAATATCATAGCTCAGTTCAAGAATGGAGATACAATGAAAATGAGCAATTACTCGGTCACAAGTGTGTTTAAAAAGATTGACAGAAAATGGAAAGTAATTCACTCCCATGAATCTGCATTACCTCCTGAAATTATTAAAAAAGAGTAGAAGAAGACTTTTCCGCCGGAGCATATCCCGAAGGGGCGTTGCATAAATATCACCGCAAAGCAATAACTTAGTTTGGCATTTGGAGATTTCAAAAAATGAATTAGCTTTATTTATCTCTTCCGGAAGCCTCATTAAGACTTCGCCGGGGCACTGATATAGGAAAATGATTTTGATAAAGACAGACTATCTGATTAAGCTCAGATAATGCTTTTTCTATTAGTACTATTTATGGAAGAGACGGAGACGCTGAAAACCGGATAGAGTGAGCATTAAATAGTAAATAAAATGAAAATGAAAAATAAAATTACTATTGCGTTTATATTGGCACTGCTTGTATCAGTACTTAATATCAAGGCCCAGATGCGGGTTCATCTTATTAATGTCGGGCAAGGATCAGCAACATTAATTGAATTTCCCTGCGCAGCAATACTTGTTGATGCAGGAGGGGAAAGTAATGCGCTTTTCAATTCTTCAGATTCTCTGAAAACTTATCTCGATGATTTCTTCGAAAGAAGGGCTGATCTTAATCACACCTTGCAGTGCGTTTATCTTACACATCCTCATAAAGATCATACGCTGGGTATACCTGTTATCCTGCAATCACCTTTTGTGATAAAAAATGCGGTCACAGACGGTTTGGAAGAGGGTTCAGGAAAATCGGGGCAAATAAAATTACACCGGGCGGCACAGGATGCGGATGAAAATAATGATCCTAATGATGATATTGGTTTTGAAGCATTGACCACTGCTGAGATCGGAAGTTCAGGGTTTACAAATGCAGTGGTTGATCCGGTGAATTGTTCAGGAATAAACCCGGTTATAAAAATTCTTTGGGGAACATCAGCTACCAATCCGGGCTGGAATAAAACAGCCTTCGATAACGAAAATAATCATTCATTGGTGATAAGGATTGAATATGGAACCTCGTCATTGATCATCACGGGTGATCTTGAGGATATAGCGCAAAGCAATTTAATAGCAAAGTATAATGGTACAAACCTGCTTGATGCAGATGTGTACCTGGTAGGACATCATGGTTCTAAAAATGGAAGCAGCCTTAATTTGTTAAATAAGATTACTCCAAAAATGGCCTTGATTGGTATGGGCGATCCTAATCGTAAGCTCAGCTGGACCGCCTGGGATTATGGACATCCTAACAAAGGAATACTGGACAGACTTCAGAATAAATTAACAGAAACCCGCACTTCTTTTCATGTACAGGCTGGTACAGGTAAAAGAACATTTGTTGATTATATCGTTTCTAAAGCGATCTATGCAACGGGATGGGAACACAACGTGTTACTTGAAGCAGATGCTGCCGGCAATTGGCATAAGGTAGAATCTTTTCTTGTACCCTCTTTGGTTAATATCAATACAGCTACATTAACCGAACTGCAAACATTACCGGGTATTGGCGCTATAAAGGCGCAGGCTATTATAGATTTCAGAACCACCCATGGCAACTTTACAAGTATTGATCAGCTTGATAATGTTCCGGGAATCGGGCCGGTTACTATTAACCTTCTCAGACCTTATGTTAGGCTTTAGAACTCATGTTGGATATTTTGCAAAGACCCTGGTAGATGAAAATAAATATCACCCCCAGATCTCCTTAGTCTTCCTTTGCAATCTGCAAACTTCAATCATTCGGGTTGTTGTCATGAGTTTATAACTCATGACACTGAGTTTTTTTGTTTCAGGAAACCAACAATTGTTTTATTATCTCCCTTACCTTTTCCGCATTGGGCAGCATGGCTTGTTCCAATCCTATATTCATTGGCACGGCCGGTACATTCAATGCTCCCAAAACTTCCACAGGCGCATCAAGAGATTGAAAACAGTTTTTAGAAATTCTTCCCGCTAATGCTTCAGCAAAAGAATTGTTCTGTTGTTCTTCGGTAAGTACCAAACATTTTCCATGCAGTTTCACTCTTTCAAATATCAATTCTTCATCCAAAGGAAATAAAGTCCGCAGATCAATAATTTCAATTTGTCCGTTAAACTTCTTTGCGGCAGTTTTGGCCCAATACACTCCCATACCATAAGTTACTACCACACAGCTTTCGCCATTATCAATTTTATTTTTATCCGCTTGTAAAACAATTCTGGCTTTGCCAAGAGGAATAATATAATCTCTTGAGGGTTCAATAGTTTTAGCATCTTCTGTTCCCGGCACTTTGCTCCAGTATAGTCCTTTATGTTCCAGCATTACTACAGGATTGGGATCATAATACGCTGCTTTCATCAACCCTTTCATATCTGCTGCATTGGACGGATAAACAACTTTAATTCCTTTTATGGAAAGAACTGTTGTTTCCACACAACCGCTGTGATAAGGCCCGCCACCACCATAGGCACCTACCGGCACACGAAGTATCATAGAAACAGGAAATTTTCCACAACTGAGATAACAGCTTTTTGAAATTTCTGTCACCAACTGATTGAAGCCGGGATAAATGTAATCGCCAAACTGTACTTCAACGATCGGTTTTAATCCTACAGCACTCATGCCCACGGCGGACCCAACGATATAAGCTTCCTGTATAGCGGTATTAAAAACACGATGATCTCCGAATTTTTCAGCTAATGTTGCTGCTTCACGAAACACTCCTCCCAATCTTCTTCCCACATCCTGCCCATATAGAACAGCTTCCGGATGATCTTCCATAATTTCACGGATAGCATATAAAGCCGCATCCACCATAATAACTTTTTCAGCGCCGGCTGGTGAACGTTGTCCTTTTTCTTCTGTAACTGCTGTTGGCGCAAATACATGATCTTCTATAGTTGCCGGATCAGGTTCGGGTGCCGCAACAGCTTTGGCAAAATCTGCAGCAACAGTTTCAGCAGCGTTTCTTTCTATTTGTTTTAATTCCTCTTCACTGATCCCTCTTTGCAATAATTTTTTCCGAAGCTTGGGATTGGGGTCATGCTCCAGGTGTTTGGCCCAGTCTTCATCTGTTCTGTAAAAATCTTTTCGTACTCCGCTGGTATGATGCCCCAGCAAAGGAACCTGTGCATGTACGAGGTAAGGCTTCCTTTCCCGACGGACAAATTCACAAACTTCTTTCATCACTGAATAAGAAGCTTCGAAATCACTGCCATCCACTTGTATGCGATGCATCCCTTTAAAACCTGCAGCAAATTCAAAAGCATTCATGGCTCTTGATTCCTCTGCTGTTACACTGATGCCCCAGTTATTATCCTGTATCAGGTAAATAATTGGTAATTGTTTGAGTACTGCAAACTGGAACGCCTCACTTACTTCTCCTTCAGTGATGCTGGCATCGCCGAGTGAACAAAGAACAAGAGCCCCCCTAAATCCCCACGGTGAGGGAGAAACCTGCTGCACAGACCGTGATTGTTCAATATTATCTTGAACTTGGATAAGTGGGTTTTGTGCGGGAGCAAAGCCCCTCCTTAGGAGGGGTTGGGGGAGGCTTTCTTTGTATTTTATTCCCTGTGCAATTCCTGTTGTTGGTATGGCCTGCATACCAGTAGCGCTACTCTGATGGATCATGGTTGGTTTATCATCTCCCCGGTAATTAGGATGTGAATAATATTCCCGGCCACCGGTAAAAATATCATTCCCCTTGGCAAGCAGTTGCAACATTTGTTCGTAAGGAGTAAAACCCAGGCCTAATAAAATACTTTCATCACGATAGTACGGACTTATATAATCCTGCGGTTGTAACTGAAATGCCGTGGCTAATTGGATCGCCTCATGACCCCGTGACGTTGAATGAACATATTTGCA
>JAHEZF010000189.1 GCA_023251215.1 Sphingobacteriales bacterium
GTTATTCAACATACTACTGCTATCATTGACGGTAAAATATCCGGCTATGCTTATGAACTTCAGCAGGCAAATAAACGCCACCCCAAAGTATTCATTGCCGTGCATAATAACGGTGGAACAAAACGCCATGCAGTGTGGGGTTATATTCATTACGGCGATCAGTTTGAATCAGCCAACCGGGAACTGGCAGGCCGGTTAGTTAAGGCTATTTGCAGTGTAACAGACCTGGAGAATCGTGGAGTACTTCTTGACAGCACAACGGGCAGAAATAATTACCGCTGTGCCACTACCGGCAAACTCGGCTTTTACAGTCTTGATGAAAATATCAATACAGCTCCTTACCGTGTTCTGCTGGAGATCGGTGATAATGCAGCCAGCCGGGATTTTCTGCTTAACCCCGAAAACCTGAAGAAGATCGGCGAAGCCATTAAAAAAGAATTGGCAGCATGGCTTAAGGATAAAAAATAAACAAGGACACTATTGTGTCCTCCGTGGTTTATGTCGACACGAACCTCGCCTGTCAGAGTTACACAAATGTTACTGTGGTTCAACATCTGAAATCAGCCACCTGACAGACTGTGAAAAAGATAAATTTAGGATTTTGGGAAATTTTTGTAGCTTGGCACAAATCTTTCTAAAATGAAACAGCTGCTTTTATCCCTTTTATTCGTTGCCGGAATAACAGGCTGTAAAAAAGTTGAGAATACTGCCGCAATTGATCCGGAACCTGTTGCCAGTTTTAAAATAAATAATACGATTGAGGAAGGCGTCGTGATGGAAGATACAGAGATTGAATTTGATAACAGGTCACAATATGCGGACTCCTATGAATGGGATTTTGGAAATGGCATAACTTCTACCGAAAGAATTCCCAGGGCTGTTGTCCTGAGACCATGCGGAAGAACCCATACTATCCGGCTTATTGTAAGAACCAGGCGTGGCCGTAGTGCAACCACCACACAAACTATTCTTGTCAGGTGCAGGTAACGAAATTTTCAGCCAAAATAATGTTGTAATTCCCCATAAACAGCCCACGACTTACAAGTGGGCTGTTTTTTTCGATCTTATATCAGCATTCCGGTAAACTAAGAGGTACATTCACTGCCAAACCGCCTTCTGCAGTTTCTTTGTATTTATGATCCATGTCTTTGGCAGTATCCCACATGGTCCTGATAACACCATCCAATGAAACTTTTGCAAAGTCCGGAGAACTTTGTAAAGCCAGCTGTGATGCGGTGATAGCTTTGATAGCTCCCATAGTATTTCTTTCAATGCAAGGCACCTGCACCAGCCCTCCGATCGGATCACAGGTCATACCAAGATGATGCTCCATTGCAATTTCAGCAGCCATCATCGCCTGCCGCTGTGTGCCGCCCATACATTCCGTTAATGCAGCCGCTGCCATTGCCGATGAAACACCGATCTCTGCCTGGCATCCACCCATGGCGGCAGAAAGTGTAGCTCCTTTTTTGAAAATACTTCCAATCTCTGCTGCAGTTAAAAGAAACTGGATTATTTTTTCGTCCTTATCCTTCCCGATAACTATCGGGATGCTATCGGGATGACAGAATGAGAGATAATATTGTAACACGGCAGGAATAACGCCGGCTGCACCATTGGTAGGCGCTGTAACCACTCTTCCGAAAGAAGCATTCTCTTCATTCACCGCCAAAGCAAAACAACTGACCCAATCCAGGATATATTTAAAATCATGACCACCTGAACGGATAGCTTCGAGCCATGAATCATGATCATTATACAATTTATTCCCCAATATTTTTTTGTTCAATTCAGCCGCACGGCGTTTTACGTTTAGTCCGCCGGGAAGTGTGCCTGATGTATGACAACCGCGATACATACATTCTTTCATCACCCGCCATATATTAAGCAAACTTTCTTTTGTTTCTTTTTCAATTCGCCATGCGTTTTCATTTTCCATCACGATCTCATGAATGGTCAACCCGGTTTTAATGCACCAATGCAACAGGTCATCTGCAGTATTGATGGGAAAAGGCAATTGTGTCTGCTGTGATGAAGAACTTTCTTCTCCTTCTTTCACTACAAATCCTCCGCCGACAGAATAATAGGTTTCTGCAATGGTTTCGCCATTTCGTAACGTAACAAGAAAGGTCAGGGCATTGGGATGATAAGGCAGGGTTTCAGTAAAAAGAAAATCTATGTTCTCATTAGGTTCAAATACCACTTCATGCAGGCCACCCAATACTATTCTCTTCATGGATGAAATATCATTTATCTTGGCATTAATCTGTTCGACAGCGAAAGTAACAGGATCATCCCCGCTCAAACCTAATTGCACAGCCACATCCGTACCATGACCTTTACCAGTTTTGGCGAGAGAACCATATAGCAAAACTTTCACTTCTATAACATCAAATAATATATTCTTTTGCTGAAGTGTCCCGACAAAACGCCGGGCAGCCCTCCATGGACCCAGCGTATGAGAACTGGATGGGCCTATTCCAATTTTAAAAATATCAAATACAGAAATGGCTTCGTGCGACAAGCGAAATGAATTTGGACAAAAATACTACTTCGCTTATTTATACTCCGCAGATTTATCGAAGGAGGAAGCTATGTAGCACAGGGGACAATTAAAAACCCCGACGTCCTTCGACAAGCTCAGGATAGTTGGGGTTAAGCAGAATCGGATAGTTTCGGTTATTGAACATCCACCAGTTCAATTTCAAAATAAAGTATAGAGTTTGCAGGTACAACTCCAAAAGCAGTACATCCATAGCCCAATGATGAAGGAATGATGAGTTTTATTGTTCCGCCTTTTTGAATCAATGGTAATCCAATTTGCCAGCCGGCTATTACATCTTTTACTGGTATCAGGCTGGTGGGGCTGGTCTTCTGATCGAAAATAGTACCGTCTGTCAGCATGCCTGTGTACTTAACAGAAACACTAGAAGTAATAGAAGGCCTGGCGCCACTGCCAGGGGTTATGACCTGGTAATACAAACCGCTGCTATGCGCCGTGGCGCTGATTCCGTTGGTAGCTGCATAATTGATTATCTGTGCCTCTTCGCTCTGAACTGTTTTGGGTGTACAGGTTGTATCATTCTTCAGGCAGCCTGCAAAAACAAATAATATTAAAAACGGGAATATTGCTACTGCAATTCTCTTCATTATGATCCATATTAATTTAAAAAAGCATTATCATAGACCACTTGCCACAATGCTTTGCTGCAAACCTAAAGAAATTTATGGATGGTCGTTACGGGAAATCAATTCGTTGAACTTTTGTTCATTCATATCCCACCTGTGGCGGGCAGAAAAAATTGTTACAAACACTACAATGAGCAAGATGGCGACAAGAAGTACAGGGACGATAGATACATCTGCACGCAACATCATATCTGCTCTTTTATACCAGCCTGAAAAAAAATTAATGAAAATGGCTGATACCAGCAATACTCCCAGCGGTAATCCAACCGATAAGTTCCGGAAGATCTTTTTTTTCCGGAGACGATTTTCTTTCCAGTACTCAATAAATTTTTTTTCTTCTTCTGTAAGCATAATTAACAGCCGCCCGGAATCAATTCCGGTATGGGCGGGCAAAGTTAAACCACGAAGGGCTACTACCCTTGACATGGCGGTTCAAAATATTTATCTTGCAGGCAATTAATCCAATAATACTTTGAAATTAGCTCCTCTACTGGCCCAATACCTCTATACCAACAAACGGCTTGATCTTCCCGGCATCGGCAGTTTTTTGCTTGATCCTTCTGTGAATATTGAACCCGGCAAGCCTGTCAACACGGAGGCTATTTCCTTTGAAAGAAAAATCTCAGTTAAAGAAGTGCCTGACCTTATCAACTTCATTTCAGCCAACACCGGTAAAATGAAAGCCCTTGCGGCAGCCGATCTTGACTCATACCTTCAACTGGCATTGCAGTTTTTAAATATTGGCAATCCGTTTTTATTGGAAGGCATTGGCAGACTGGTAAAAGAAAGTTCCGGACAGTTTGTTTTTTTACCGGGCGACACGACACAGGAAAAATTAAAAGAATATACAGCAAGGGAAATATCCGCTACTTCCTCTGCAGAAGAATCCTTTAACAGGTATGAAGATGAAAAAAAGAAAAGAGATTGGAAAACACCTGTAACTGTTTTCTTCTTACTGGCAGGGATAGGATTAGCTATCTGGGCTGGCTATAGAATCTCTAAAAAAAGTACAGTGGGTAACAAAACTGTAATTGAAAATAAAAAGAAGAGAGTTCTCCTGTAAACGATTCAGTACTGTTTCAAAAGGACAGTGCAATAGAAACCCAACAAGCCTTAACCTC
>JAHEZF010000190.1 GCA_023251215.1 Sphingobacteriales bacterium
TGATATAATTTTTGCCTTGTTTTAAGGTCAGGATATTCTCTTAACTCATCTTTTGTCCAGGGCAGATCGGTCTTGCACAACAGATAAAGGTCATATTTTCTTTCTACAATCTGTTCAAGAATAAAACGATGGCATTTGCCAAATACAAATTCGCACCACACTTTCATAACGTACATGTCGGTATCAATAAAAATTGCGGATTGCTCCCGCCCCCTGGCGGGACGGATTACCGATTGTATCAAGCTTTTTTCCAGGGCAAGTTGCCCTTTGGCAATTGTAAGCAGATCGGCATAATTATATTTCTTTCCATGTGCCAATAGATATTCCCGGGCATATTCGGGGCACCAGAGGGTATGGTAATGCGCTGCCAGTTGTTCGCACAAAGTGCTTTTGCCTGTGCATTCGGGCCCTATGATAACGAACTTTTTCATTTCTTTTCAAATGATAAAGATTGGTTTTTTCTCCAGAGTTCCGATCTTTTCATCCATTCAATCAAACCAAACACGGCCATCACCAGCAAAATAAGATAATATACGCTGGTGAAAACATAATGCTTCACGAAATACAATGGAATTGAAGTTATGTTGGTAGCGATCCACCAATACCAGCTCTCTACTTTTTTCTTTGTCATCAACCACATGCCGGTAAAAGCCGTAGCAGAGGCAAAAGCATCTGCCCAGGGAATGGCGCCCGGGGTAAAAGATTTTTTTAAATAAGTAAGTGAAAAAAAGATAGCAACATAGAAGACAGCGAAGAATAAAATGTGCTGAACCCATTCTTTGGCGCTTGCTTTTGTGATGATGACCACATGATGTTGTTGTTCATCCTTCTTTGCCCAGAGAACCCATCCATAAATACTCATTACAGTATAATAGAAATTTACGCTGGCTTCTCCCAGCAGGCTCCCTTTAATGCTGAGATATATATAAATAATTGTATTGATCAGCCCAACCGGGTAAACAAGAATATTTTCGATACGGCTGAACCATACGCTGGCAATACCGGCAAATACGGCGAGATATTCCGGCCACCCGGTATTTTTTATACCATCAATGAATTGCTGATAAATTTCCTGAAACGACAAAACAAATTTTTTTCAAAAGTAATAACACCTGTGGCAATAGAAAGGATGAAAAAGTAAAAGAATATTAGAAAAGCCGGAATTGTGTGTTGATGGTTTCCCCCTTTGGAGGAAGTCGGAAGGAGGCCGTTCATTTATTTCGATACCAATGGAAAGACCTGAGATATTTTTTCCCCCGCGAAGTAAGAAAACGGGTAGGCACTTGCTCCCATTGCCCTCTTTCATTGAACTTCCATGCAAGAAAATGCAGATGCGGAAAGGCTGTGTAGCCGGTATTGCCGCTTAAAGCAATCACCTGTCCTTTCTTCACCGTATCTCCCACATTTACCAATGCACTGCCCTTTTGTATATGCCAGTAACCGGCTCTTGTATTATCGCTGTGCTGAACGATGATATTGTTTCCAAACTGGCGGTATTTTCGATTCCAACCACCTTTATCACTGTCTTCTTTTACTCTTGTCACCACACCATCTCTTGCCGCCAGTACTTTTGTTCCCCGTTTCATTTTAAAATCTAATGCGGCTCTTTCTTTATGCGAAAATCTTCCAAAATAACCCTGTACTAAAAAATGAGCTTTGCCACTCTCAAAAGGTAAAGCATACACATAGCTTGTATCATCTTTAATAATTCCTTTTTGCAGTTGTTTGATTTCTTTGCGTAAGGGGTTTTTGCTGACCGTGCAGGCAGAAATAAAAACCAGGAAAAAGATCAGGAAAATCTTCATTAATTAAAAATAATTATATCCCCGTAATCTCTGTTGTTAACTTTATTATATGAAAAAAATAAACCTCGCTGAAAAACTTTCTCTTTTTTTCGATCACTGGAATCCCAAAATTGTTGGTGAACTGAATGGACAATTGGTGAAGCTGGTTAAATTCAACGGCCCTTTCGTATGGCATCATCACGAGAACGAAGATGAAATGTTTTATGTGGTAAAGGGAAGCTTTGATATGGAGTTTCGCGATAAAACAATTGTCATTAACGAAGGAGAATTCATCATCGTACCAAAAGGCGTTGAACACAGGCCCAATGCAAAGGAAGAAGCCACCGTGATGTTGTTTGAGCCTGCAGGTATTTTAAATACCGGCAATGTAGAAAACGAACGGACATTAAAAGAGTTGGAGAGAATTTAATTATCTCTCGCAAAGCTTTTTGAGATTATTCAACCCGGTTTCAAACTGGTGGTTGAGATTTTTATTGATCAGAAGCCCCATTAGTCTTGCAATGGGCCACGGCAGATCACCGCTGTTTTGCCAGGTCGTCTTACATTCGTCGTCGCCCCATTCTTCGAACAGCCAATTGTCTTTGGCCTTCGATTTCCACGGCCGTACAAATTCAAGGTCGAAATGAATGTGTTTAATGTCTGTATCACGGAGAGTCAGGCTCCCGGTACCCATCTTCTTTCCTTCCCACGAGTATTTATGACCCGGAGTTTTTGGAGTTCCCGATATAATGCTTTTTGCTGTAGGATCTGATTGCTGCCAGGGGTTCCATTGACTGTAAAAATTCAGGTCGCCCACTTTATTCATTACTTCGGGAACGGGTTTTTTAATGATGATCGTTTTTTCAACATTATAATTTTTGGGAAGCAGGGCCGCTATCAAAAGCAGCACGATGATTAAGCCGGGAAAGAGATAAAAGAAAAACATAACGGCTTGTTTGTTGAAAGATACTGAAAGCGGGTGGAGAAATCAAGCCGTTTATAAAATCCTTATAAGAGGTGATTCTTCACTTCGATGACTTCTGCAGCAATGCTGATTGCAATTTCTTCCGGCGTCTGGCTTTTGATGGGAATACCGACAGGAGTATGAATGCGCCGGAGAACTTCTTCGGCAATGCCCCCTTTCCTGTAATCAGCAAGCGCCTTCTCAATCTTTGATTTACTGCCAAGCAATCCGAGATATTTAAATTCTTTATTCAGTAAAGCCCGTAAGGCAATATCGTCGGTACGATAACCCAAAGTCATAATGACTACATAATGATTGTTGCCGGAAGGAATCAATTTATTTATTGCTGTGTAATCTTTGATGAAGTATTTTTCGTGTGCAGAATCATTTTCCATCATCGTCTTCAATTTTTTTCTTTCGTCATACACCCGGATGTAAAAGTCCATCTGACTCATCAGCTTGGAAAAAGCCAATGCACAATGACCACCGCCGACAATGAACAGATGATTTTTATAGCCAATTTTCTCTTCATATTGCCAGTCTTCTTCCGAATGCATGGCAAAGTGAAAATCTTTTTCAGGAATTGTTTCAAAATACTGAATTCCTGCCGGAGAAAGAAGCAATGATCCGTTTCTGTTTTTCTCAAGACAAGCAATGATGTTCTTAATATGTGTAGCATCATTTCCCCGAACCCGGTATAATAAAATCGTTTGCTCCCCGGAGCATATCATCCCGCTTTGGTTCTTTGCCGCCGATTTATCATGAAATTGCTTTCTTAGGTCTATAATCCTTAACTCTGAACTCATAACTCTTAACTTCTCTTTTGCCATTTCCACAAACTTATGTTCCATAATGCCGCCACCAATGGAACCCTCCATTTCTCCATTAGTATTCACAGCCATAAAAAAGCCCTGTCGCCCGGGACTGCTGCCATGGCTTTCCAGCACATAGAGCAGCATGACGGGGATATTTTGCCGCAAACTATCAGCAATTAATTTCCATACTGATAATTGCTTATTCATTTGAAGAAAATTCTTTCTCAACTACTTTTTTACTCCCCTTCAGGGGATGGGGGTATAAATTCATCAGCACCCTCTCCGGCGTCATCGGGGCAGCAAATTTTACATCGGCATCAGGGTTGAACACTTGTATCGCATTACGTAATGCAAAAAAAGCTCCGATGCCATACATCAACGGCGGCTCACCCACTGCTTTGCTTTTGAAAATGGCAAGATTGTCTTTGTTGGTTTGCAAAAAGTGAACAGTAATTTCTTTTGGGACAGAATAAATATCCGGTACTTTATAAGTGGACAAAGCATTCGTCATCAACTTTCCGTCTTTATCGTAAAGCAGCTCTTCCATCGTCATCCAGCCAATGCCCTGCACAATACCGCCTTCACACTGGCCCAGGTCAATCGTTGTATTCATGCTGTCGCCAAAATCATGTACCACTTTTACCGAATCAACTTCGTAAATGCCCCGCAGACAATCTATCGTTACAGTGATAATGGCCGTACCGTAAACATGATAAGTGAAAGGATGG
>JAHEZF010000191.1 GCA_023251215.1 Sphingobacteriales bacterium
CATAAGAAACCGATTCCCAAAAATTGTAAATTGCTTATTGCCTATTGAATTAATTCTTTCCAAAAGCCTTGTTCAATGCCTCGGTTCTGTTCTGCACATGCAACTTTTCATAAATATGATGGATGTGCTGCCTTACCGTAGCGGTGGATATGTGAAGCTGATCGGCTATCTCTTTGTACAATAACCCTCTTGATAGCAGTTGAAGAGTTTCATTCTCCCGGTTACTCAATATTTCCAGTGAAGCGGTTTGTTTCTGGTTATCGCGGAAAAGAGTCACCAGCTTGCGGGCAATGTTGGAACTCATCGGGCTGCCTCCATTGTGCAGCTCTTTCAACGCTTCTATCAGCTGAACAAGCCCCGTGTTTTTTAATAAATACCCCGATGCGCCGGCTTTCAATGCCTCAAAAACCTTTTCATCATTTTCATAAACGGTGAACATCATGAACTGCGTCCCAGGGCTTTTATCCTTTACCTGCCGGATGCATTCGATGCCGTTCATCCCCGGCAGGTTGATGTCCATGATAACAACATCCGGTTGCAGCTTTGGTAATTCAAGCAAGGCTTCTTCAGCCGTTTTGAAAGTATTCAGAATTTTGAAACCGCTGCTGAGTGAAATGAAATTTTTCAGCCCGTCTCTTACTTCGTCAAGATCTTCTACTATAGCTAAAGTAATGCTCATGAATTTCCGAAAGTAATTTGAACTGATCCTGCATCCAATAGAACGAAAGTTATCCGGCCAGTGGAATATCCAGTTTTATCAGTGTACCTATTTCGTTGATTATTTCCATAGTTCCGCCGATCTCCTTTATCCTGGCTTGCATATTCGTCAGCCCGTTGCTGAATGCACGAATTTTGTTTTTATCAAATCCCACTCCATTATCCCTCAGTTCTATTCTCAGCCCATGATTGATGCGGATGGTTAGTTGTACCTCTGAGGCCTGTGCATGTTTTACAACATTATGCAAAGCTTCCTTCAATGTGAGGTAAATATTTCTTCGAAACTCGCCTCTTACAAAAAAAGATGGAAGGTTGTCAGGTATTTCTGCATTACAAGCTATTCCATTTTGCGAAAGATATTCCACTGCGTAAGCACGGGTATAAGAAAGGAGATCGCTTAATGAATCATTTTTTTCATTCAATGCCCAAACAATTTCTCCCATCTTATCGATCATCTCATGTGAATATTCCCGGATCTTATTTACATCTTCTTCAAAAGGTTGCTGTTGTTGCTTTTTTATGCCAATGGTCTCGCTTAAAAATTTTATTCTTGATAAGCCAGCGCCCAGATCATCATGCATATCGGTTGCGATTCTTGTTCTTTCTTTTTCGATAGCCTGCTGTTTTTCCAAAGCGGCTAATTTTATTTCTAATTTTCTCCGGTAATAAAACCGGAATGCAAGGATCAATAATATAACGATCAATAATGAAGTAATGCTTCTAAACCACCATGTTTGCCACCAGGCAGGAGCAATTGAGAATTTATAACTGATCAATTGTTCAGGATAACGACCTGCAGGGAAAGTGGCCTTTACCTCTAAGCTATAATCACCAGGGTTAAGATCAATAAATGAAATTGTCGCATTGTTTGTTGGTTCTGACCACTGGTTATTGCTGCCCCCCTGCAACCGGTAACTATACATTATTTGTTTTTCATCTAAAAAAGAAGTAGCGCCAAACGTAAAACTGAGATTGTTTTGTTTGGATGTCAAAGAAGTTCCTTTAGCATCAAAGATGGTGTCTTTCCCCGCTTTTAGCATACTTACCATCAGCGTTGGCAAATAATCAATGACTTGTTTTTTTTCAGGTACAATTTTAATAATCCCGTTCGACACCAGGCCCCATACAACATTGTGCTTATCTACTGCCACTTTGAAAACACCCTGGTAGATGTTATTTTGTTTTGTAAAATTTTCAATTACCGGGGTTTCATTTTTTAAAGTGATCTTGTCAAGTCCTAAAAAACTGCAAGCCCAGATATTATTTTCTTTATCACAGGAAAGATGAGTTATAAAATCATCAGACAACCCGGATGCGGTTGTAAGGCTAAATTTCTTTACCAGGTTTCCATCCTGAAGATAAAATACATGTATACCCTGGTCCCGTGTACCTATCCAGATATTATCATGTTGATCTATGAGAATGCACCGCGGAGAGATCCCCGGAATTTCTATCTTAAAATTGAGTTTTTCCTGAAAATAATTTAACGGATCCTCAGAACGGGGATGGTACATGATCAGATCACTTGCACGGGTAGCTACCCAAATATTTCCCTTGCTATCCAATGCGGCGTAATCAGAAAAGAAAGGCAGTTTAACTTTACAAATTATCTTACCGTTTATTATTGCACTAAGATGATACTTACCGCATACAATAAAGTTTCCATTATTGTCAACAAGAGAGTTTGAATAGGCGTTATCTATTGAATCGGTAAGTATTATTTCCGGATAAAGTATATTATTCTTTCGAATCAATTTATAAACAGCGTTCGGCCGTATGCCAAAAAACCCGTACGGTGTTTCAATCAGCTTTTCTATTTTATTTTCATTGCTGATCTTGTAATAGTCTTGTTTATCATCATTCACAACTGCAGCTGTTGAATTATGAATAGAATAAAGTAATAACCCACCATCATTTTGATTATATGAAATACCAGAAGGAGAAGAGATGCCAAACGGCTTTTCTATAAAAGAAAAATTGCTGTGAACCAATTTGCTCACGCCGGCATTATTGGTGGCGATCCATGAAATTCCTTCCCGGTCCTGGAAAATAAAATTTATGAAAAGCATAATCAGCCCGGATGCCGAAGTAAAAGTGGTTACACTTCCATCGGCTTTTGCTTTTATCAACACACTGCTTTGGTCACCAAGCCAGCAATTATTGCCTTTATCAAAAAGAAGAAAATAGCCTCCTAAATTTTTTATTTGATCATACTGAGCCGGCAATTCTTTTAAAACAAGTTTTCCTTTTGCAAGTTCAGATGTATCAACAGACTTTATATTTTTTTTTGTGCTGACCCAGATGCGACCGTCCGGCGCCACATGCACGGCATAAATATCTGGTATCTCTGCAGTGATCTTTTTAGCGGACTTATTATATAAATACAAAATATTGTTTTGATCCGGCAACAATGAATTATCCCTTTGAACAAGAAGATAATCGCCAACCGAAAACAAATAGGCAATATAGAAATTGACATCATGGCCATTGGTGCCGATAAAAGGAAGCTTACTGAAACGATCCCGGTTATTGAAAATGCATAAGCCTTGCTCCGTTGCTGCATAAAGATCTCCTTTTTCATCCCGGCACAAATTATTTATAACATAATTCATGTCTTTTAGAGGAAGATCTTTCAGTTTCCCCTTTACCAGGCAGTTGATCTTAGTACTGTTTGTTACGATCCATATAGAATCGTCTCCCATCTCCATTACGCAATTGACAATATTATAATTGAGCCCGTTCCTTGAAGTATAATTAATAAAACGGGAGCCATCATAAACACTTAATCCATTTACTGAAGAAAAATATAAGCGGCCTTTGCTGTCCTGGTAAATGTTTTTTACCTGGTTGCTTATCAGCCCATCTTTCGGCGTGTAATGAACAAAAGGATACTGCTGCGAAAAGCAGTTAACACTCCCGATAGCTATCGGGATAAAAAAGTATGCAGAAAGAAGAAGCTTTCGTTGCATACTTAAATTTAATATAAAAAGAGGAACCTTATCACTATCTGATCTTCCGCAATACTTCTACAACTATTTCAACTTCATCGTCGTCCCCTGGTTGAACATAATGTCCGACGCGAAGGGTTCTATCAACAAGCATCGCCAGATCCGTGCCGTTGAATACCGAAGCAATAGTTTTGTCAGGAACCATGGTACGCTCCTCGTCTATCTGCCCCTTATCACATGTCCCCGAGACATTCTTCATAAACCGATCGGATGCTTTCCCAAGTATGATATATGCACCCCGCCCGTCGAAGCTAATTTTCAACTCGGCCGGCACAAGACCGGAACCAACTATAGTAATGCGACATGTATCATTAAAGTCATCAACACTTGCAGTACATATGTCAAGATCCATATCCATTTGCAATGTTCCGGTATAAGTAATGTCCTCATCGGCGGTTACCTTTTCTCTGCCAGTCAGCAGTCCGGTCATTATAACTTTTCCGTTCGGCCGGACAGGACAGTCCTTAAGGCCTCCTAAGAACGAAGTAAAACCAGTGAAAGTAAAGCGCACCTCATAGAGGGGAAAATTGTCAGTTCTGGAATCGTCATTTACAATTG
>JAHEZF010000192.1 GCA_023251215.1 Sphingobacteriales bacterium
ACTTTTTTCAAATTCACGAAAACAACCTTTATCTTCGCCTCTTAATGACTATCCTCATTAAGCAGGCAATAATCGTTGATCCTTCCTCCCCCTTCAACGGACAATCTTCAGATATTTTCATTGAGAACGGAATCATCAGTAAGATCGGCAATAATTTATCAGCCAAAGCAGATAAAATAATTGAGATCAAAGGTCTTCATGTCTCTCCGGGATGGGTGGATGTATTTGCCAACTTTGCCGACCCCGGTTATGAATTTAAAGAAACATTAGAAACGGGTGCACAGGCCGCCGCCGCAGGTGGATTTACAGACGTCATGATCATTCCCAATACAAATCCTGTTATTCATAATAAATCAAATATTGAATACATTATTCAAAAAAACAGGTTACTTCCGGTCAATATTCATCCGATTGGCGCCGTAACAAAAAATGCAGAAGGAAATGAACTGGCAGAAATGTATGATATGAAAGCCAGCGGGGCTGTTGCCTTCAGCGACGGAATTAATAGTATTCAGTCATCGGGTTTGCTGCTGAAAGCTTTGCAATATGTAAAAGCATTTAATGGTACAATCATTCAGCTTCCTGATGATAAAAGCATCAACCCGCATGGACTGATGAATGAGGGAATTGTTTCCACACAACTCGGCCTTCCCGGTAAACCTGCTATGGCTGAAGAACTGATTGTAGCAAGAGATATAAAGCTGGCCCGTTATGCTGAATCCAGGCTTCATTTTACAGGAGTTAGCACAAAAAAATCACTTGAGTACATTAAACGGGGTAAGGAAAGCGGAGCAGCTATCAGTTGTTCAGTTACTCCATATCATCTCTTCTTTTTAGATGCAGATATGAAAAAGTATGATACCAACCTGAAGGTAAACCCGCCACTCCGAAACAAACAAGACAGGAACGCATTGCGAAAAGCAGTTGCAGACGGAACAGTAGATTGTATAGCCACACATCACCTGCCGCACGAATATGACAGCAAGGTTTTGGAGTTTGAATATGCAAAATCAGGGATGATTGGTTTGGAAACGGCTTATGCTGTTCTCAATACTTCAGTTCGCGGAATGGCCCAGGAAAAATGGGTGGAACTTTTATCTGTAAATCCGCGGAAACTATTTGGACTGGAAGCAATAAAAATCAGAAAAGGAAGCCGGGCATCGCTTACATTGTTTGCGCCCAACCAAAAATGGACAGTAAATGAACAGGATATTTTTTCCAAATCAAATAACTCTCCTTTTACCGGCAAAGAACTGTCTGGAAAAGTGATTGGAATAATTAATAAAGACCAGTTATTTTTGACTGGCCTAAGTAAACGTTCAGTCAAATGAAAAAAGAAAACTCTGCAATTAAATATGGACTCATCGGTGCAATTGTACTGGTAGCTTTTGGAATAATTATTCAGCTTATTGCTCTTTCCTACCTGGAAAGTGCAGCCAGTAATCCGGGAAAATTTACATTGGGTAAAGCTTTGCTGATTGGTATCTGTTCTTTAGTAATTGTTGCCGGCATTTTTATTTATTGCATTGTAAAAAGCATCAAGGAGTACAGAAAGAAAGACCCGGAATATACTTACCGGAAACTGGTAGCACAGGGATTACTGGTTACACTGATTCTCGTAGTGGTTTCATCAGGACTTTCTTATTTATACAATAATGTAATTACTCCTGAAACAAGAGAAAAAACATTGGAACTGACAAAGCAGGTTTATCAGAATCTGAGTATTCCGGATGATCAAAAAGAAAAAATGCTGGAAGGACTGGAAAATAAAAACCCGGTAAGGGAACTCTTAACCAGTTTGGGATTGACTTTACTTTTGGGTATGATCATTTCATTGGTCAGCGCTATGGTAATGAACAAAAGGAATACTTTTAATAATCCTAATCAAATGCGTTGATGGATATTTCCCTTGTCATACCACTGATTGATGAAGCAGAATCGCTTCCTGAATTATCCGCATGGATCGAAAGAGTAATGAATGAAAATCATTATTCGTATGAAATTATTTATGTGGATGACGGCAGTTCTGATAATTCATGGCAGGTGATAGAAAATCTCAGGGCAAAAAATTCCAATATAAAAGGTATCAAGTTTCAGCGCAATTATGGAAAATCAGCCGGATTGAATGAAGGTTTCCGTGCAGCACAGGGCGACGTGGTGGTTACTATGGATTCTGACTTGCAGGATAGTCCCGATGAAATTCCCGGGTTACGAAAAATGCTGCTTGAAGATGGTTATGACCTGGTAAGCGGATGGAAAAAGAAACGATACGATAACACGTTTACAAAAAATATTCCTTCAAGATTTTTTAATGCCGTTACCCGGAAAGTATCCGGTATTAAACTCCATGACTTTAATTGCGGGTTAAAAGCTTATCGCTACAGGGTAATAAAAGGAATAGAAGTTTATGGTGAAATGCATCGTTATATACCCGTGTTGGCTAAATGGGCGGGTTTTAAAAAGATCGGGGAAAAGGTAGTGGAACACAGGCCAAGGAAATATGGCAAATCAAAATTCGGATGGCGCAGATTTTTGAATGGATTCCTGGATATTCTTTCTATCAGCTTTGTTGGAAAATTCTCCAAACGTCCGATGCACTTTTTCGGTTTGTGGGGAACACTTTTCTTCCTGGTCGGGCTGGGTATTTCTGTATATCTTATCATTTCAAAATTTATTGATTACAATTTTACCCTCACCAACCGCCCCGGATTTTATTTGGCCCTTACTTCATTGATCGTGGGTATGCAGTTGTTCCTTGCCGGCTTTATCGGTGAATTAATCTCCAGAAATGCACCGGGACGGAATTCTTATTTAGTAGAAAAGAAAACCGGTTTGTGATGTCAAAAATCATCATCATAGGACCCGGACATCCGTTGCGGGGCGGATTGGCTACATTCAACCAACGCTTAGCCAAAGAATTTATTCAATCCGGGTATGATTGCAGCATTTATTCGTTTTCGCTTCAGTACCCATCTTTTTTATTTCCGGGCAAAACACAATACAGCAATGACCCGGCGCCTGAAGGGATAAAAATTTATTCTGCCATCAATTCCGTTAATCCTTTAAACTGGATAAAAGTTGGCAACAAACTGAAGAAAGAAAGGCCTGATATTATCGTTGTCCGTTTCTGGTTGCCTTTCATGGGGCCGGCATTAGGAACCATTCTGCGAAAAGTGAAAAAGAATAAACACACAAAGATCGTTTGCATTGCCGATAACGTGATACCTCATGAAAAACGGGCAGGTGATAAAGCATTTACAAAATATTTTCTGAAAAGTTGTGATGCTTTCATCACGATGAGTGAAAAAGTGATGAATGATCTGAGAAAGTTTCTCCGGATGGACTCCTTCAAAGAAAAAACAAAACCAGCCCGGCTGGTTCAGCATCCTTTATACGATAATTTTGGAGAGATCGTTTCAAAAGCAGAGGCAAGAAAACATCTTGGGCTGCCTGGGAATGAAAAGATCGTTTTGTTTTTTGGTTTCATCCGCAAATACAAAGGATTAGACCTGTTGCTCGAAGCAATGAAAATCCTGAAAGAGAGAATCCCAATTCCCAATTCCCAATTCCCAATTCCTAAACTACTGATTGCCGGAGAATTTTATGAAGACGAAAAGCATTTGAAAGAGTTGATGAAGCAACTTAATATTAGTGACCAGCTCATTTTAAAAACTGGTTTTATTCCGGACTCTGAAGTAAAATATTATCTCTGCGCTGCCGATGTTGTGATACAACCTTACCGCAATGCCACACAAAGTGGCGTTACCCCCCTTGCCTATTACTTCGAAAAGCCCATGGTGGTTACCAATGTTGGAGGTTTACCTTCCCTGGTTCCAAATGAAAAAACGGGGCTTGTGGTTGAGCCTGATCCTTCTTCCATTGCTGAAGGCATCCTGAGGTTTTATCAATTAGGCGAAAATTATTTTATTCCGCATCTTCGTACAGAGAAACAGAAATACAGCTGGTCTAATATGGTCAGCACTATTATCGAATTGACAAATGATCTACAGAAGTAAAGCTCCATTACGTATTGGATTGGCCGGCGGCGGTACCGATGTAAGTCCGTACAGCGACCTGTATGGAGGAGCTATTTTAAATGCTACCCTTTCCTTATATGCCCATGCTACAATTGAACCACTGAATGAAAATATCATCATTCTCGAAGCAATTGACCGTAATGAAGAAGAAAAATTTGCCCCGATAGATATCGGGGGGAGTAAAGAATTACCCGTCAATGGCAAACTTGATTTGCTGAAAGGCGTTTACAATCGTATCCAAAAA
>JAHEZF010000193.1 GCA_023251215.1 Sphingobacteriales bacterium
CATTTTATTTACTTGCCGCCGGCATAAGGCCTAATTGTGTCATGAAGTCCAGGTTGTCAAAAAAATCTCTTTCCTCTGCAATTTTTCCATCCTGCATGCGCACCAGCGTAACGCCATCAATGCTCACCTTTTTCCCTGTAGCCGGTATACCAAAGAAAACACCGGTATGTGTTCCAGCAAAGTTCCAGTGCTTTACTAATTTATTTCCCTGGCCAAATACATCTTTAATGGTGAAAGTGACGCTTGAAAACCCGGTAAGATAATTTGCATAATAGGCCCGGGCACTGTCTATACCAACTACATCAGGGTTTGCATGCATCACTACATCTTTAGTAAAGTTCGAATCATTGAACATGTCCAGTTTTCCTTTGTTGATGATCTCATCCCAAACATGAGTGTACATTTTAATGTTGGCTGCTACCGGGTCTGCTTTTTCAGGTGAAGAACAACCTGCCGCTAACAAAACTGTGAAAGAAATGATCGCAATAAAAAATTTAGTGAGTGGTGACTTTTGTTTCATCGTTGGTTTTTTAGGTGGTTAAAAAAATTGTCCTATAATGGACATTACTTTTATAAAATTATATGGGCTGAAAACCTATCAGCATTCTTTTTCCAGCACCGTAACAATTTGCGCATAAAACTCCCTGGCCCGTTGTGGTGTGCTGCCAATGCATACCACTCCTAATTTTCCATATTGTGATAAGGCGCCGATCAAATGGAACATCACTCCTTCCTGCGAAGTGCCATCATAATGCAAGTCGTTGATCATGGCAATATCAATGAGGTCGTGCGGTGAGAGGCCGACATATTTTTCGCTGTGTAAATTATCAGAACAGAAATAATAACGAATAAGATGCCCTTTGGAAGTATAATAAATCCCCTCATCAGCATTATAATGCCCATCTGTCAGGAACTGAAGCATTACATATGGATGAGTTGTTCCTCCCTTTCTTAAATTGATCTCAATAGCATAATGTTTCCAGCCATCTTTTTCCAATACAGAAATAAAATCAATTGCAAACCTTCCCAACACTCCTTTCTTTGCTAATGAAGCAGCAATTTTTTTTCCAATCGCTCCTAATTCAATTGAATACTCTTTTGATGCAGGAAATTGTGCTCCTATATAAACCTGGCCGCTTTCTCCACCTAATTCCTGGTCATGCGTTGAGATAACATCATATTCCCCTGAAGGAGTTACACGGCATTGCACCGAAGGTGATTCTTTTCTTGCACCATCAATAAATGCTTCCACGATTCCACCCATTCCTTTGTACTTAAGCATGAACATTTCATAAATAAGATCATCCGACACTATTTTCAAACGTTCCCGCAATTGTTCTTTGACCCATTGTTTTGGATCATTGCTTTCTTCAATTCCGCTATAAGAAAATACAGCATTACCATCTCCTGAAAAACCATCGTTTATTTTCACTACTGCTTTTCGCAATGATGGATTTTGTTTTTTCAATTCAGCTAAAGCATTAATAATATCATCCTCAGTATGCAGGTCTTCAAATCCGGCCGGAACCAACAAATCACATTCTCTGAAAATTTTCCGGCTATTGCTTTTACTTCCCAATTCATACAGATCGGGATCACAACCATAGATCGGAATTTGTAATTGAACGGCCAATGTTCTTTCAAGAGGTGTTACATTAAAACAAGACATGTGTGCTTCATGATCCGGTGGAATAAAATCACGGATTCGTTTGATCAATCTCGGTCTCTCCAGAATTTTTTGAGTCAATGGCTTTGAAGAAGAATCATGACAGCTTAATAAAGTCAAACGGCGCAAAGCATGATAACCTGTGATGCCCGGCAGCATGTGTAAATAATAATCAATGATAATTGGATCAATGGTTTCACTCGTCACATAAATTATACTGGTACGAGGCATGCGTAATAGCATCAGCATGCAGAGCAAACGTTCTTCATAATGATTGATGCCGCTGATCTTGGAAAGAATTTCCTGGTCCATAGTGAGAGATGGAACGATAACAACTGTTCTTGGCGCCAGTTTATCAGGAAAAATATTTTGAAACTGTGGAGGAAATCTTTCCTGGAGTTTTTTAAACATCAATACTTCTGCTACAGAACCAGGTTCGGGAAAACCCGGATGGCCATTTCCTAAAGCCGAAGTGGTCTTGGTATCTGCAGCTGATGTATGCATAAAATATTTTTATTGACATTGGTTTCATTCGGTTTCGGAAAGGGGATGGTGAAGTTAAAAAAAATCAGTGACTAAAACCCCGATAGTTCGATTTCCTTTCTGAAAAATTAAAAACCCCTATCAAAAAGACAGGGGTTAAAAACAAGAAGTCACAATAATCTTTAATCTTTATTGTGAATTTCCGTTTCCTTTTCTTTTGAAACTCTATGCCATAATTTATTAAGTGATAATACTGCCACTTAGGTCCCTGCTAAAACAAAGGGGCGAAGTTTTTTCTTCGCCCACTAAAAAGATTTTTGACCGCATCATATTCATGTCTTAATGAATAATCCCCACCATGTCTTCATCGTCATCCGGCATGAGAAGCGAACCGTTACCCTTAAGATTTGCATACGTACCAGTACCACTAACAATCTCCCATCTCCCTGTAGCGGGATTAGTAGCAAACTGACATTGCTGGTGAATCGTGATAGTTCCTCCCGATGATGGTTGCAGCACAACTACGCAATGAGCCGTGTAGCCATTTACGAGAATATCCATTGTACAGTTCCCTGACGTTGAAAGCCCTCCGCTTGCAGTAAAGGTTCCTGTCACATTCGGAAATGTCCCACCTGAAAATGTGCAATAGATGGCAACTGGTGTAGGCACGGCGGATGTTACCGCTTTGGATACAGTCGTATTGTGTTTTGCGGTAGGAGAAACAATACTATCACTTTTTTTAAATCCCGTGAACAGGATAAATGATACTCCTGTAAGGAGCAGCATTGAAGTCCAATTTTTTTTCATAATTACCTCCTGTTTTTTTATAAAGGAGACAGGAGTAGTTCAAAAAGTTCATGAAAAGCAGAAATATTTTTCAGCGGGGAGAATCGTAAAGATGCAGGCGGGTTATTTTTTCCTTATCCCTTTGTACCACCAGTGCATTACCGGCCGGGCAATGATCCGGAAAATCTTTGGAATTGATATTATTAAATTCAATGACTGATATCTTCCCGCAAGTAATTGCATTTACCATATCATGCCTGATGCCAAGATCAACATCATCTTCCATACCCTGCAAAATATAATGTTTCCCCACAAGGCTTTTACCGCTTGTTAACTGAAGATGCATATGATTGTCCATGTGGTTCGCCAGTTTTTCACGGGGTTCTGTTTTAGTCATATACTCTTCAAAAGTCCATATATAAAACCGGTTCCACTCTTCAGATTGTTGTAATTTAAAACCTTCGCCATTGCATTTATTCCAAAGTTCTGATAATTCAATCCTTGCCTTATTCAACCGGCTGCGGATAGTTCCAACCGGAACAGATAATATTGCAGCAATCTCCTCATAGGAGTTATGCCTTGAAAAATACCGGAGCAAAACAGTAGTTTTTAAAAACTCAGGTAATTGCTCGAGGCTATCAAATAACTTATGATTATTGTAAAGCTCATCCATCTTTTTTTCAAAATTCATCTCGGATTGTTGGTACTGCAAGAAATCTTTTTGCTCTTTTCTTTTTTCTTTTTGAATATTGCGATAACAATTATGTAAAAGTATTTTTTTTATCCATGCCGGAAATGCCTGTGCGTCATTTAATGTATTCAACTGTAAAAAAGCAATGATAAATGCATCCTGCACAGCATCTTTTGCAGCAGGAGTATTCCCACAAATAGCTAATGCCTTCGCATACAGGAAGGATTGAAAATGATTAAATAAAAAATTCCATGCAGGTTGCTGGCCCTGTTTAGCCTCATTCACCCATTTATATAAGTCAATATCCTGCATAGAACAGAATTCATTTAAAGATACATTGTTTCCTGTTTATGTTTTAATCCTGACAGGGCAAAGTAGTAAAGCTTTTTTAAGGATTGCTCCTGTTATAACATAAGGAGACAAGAACCTGGTAAAAGTTCACTGCAAACAAAAAAATCAGACATAAAAAAATTATAGAATCATTTGTAAGCCTGATTTTTATGCTTCCTGCCCATTCCACAAAGCCCCCCCGATGCTGTCTCTTGTGGCACCGGTTACGGAAGATAGCACATTATATTCCTGCCGCCAACGCAAAATGCCTATAAAAGCCATAATTAATGCTT
>JAHEZF010000194.1 GCA_023251215.1 Sphingobacteriales bacterium
GAACAGCAGCCATGGCAAAGGAAATGCTAAGGTTGTTTAAAGAAACAAATCTGGCCCGGCAAAAAATTTTAACTATGGCGGGACACAAAGAAGGGATTATTTGATTTGGAAAAAATCTTAATGGGGCAGGTACCATACTCCTTCGCTAAAGCTACGGAGTACAAGGAAACAAAAATGTCCCCGAAAATTGATCAGGGACATTTTTTTATAAGCAGTCGGTCTGTTAGAAATAACTCAGTTTCATTTCTACACGGCGGTTCTTTTGACGGCCGGCAGCAGTTTTATTATCAGCTATCGGCATGGTTTCACCATGTCCGGCAGAGGTGATCCGGCTTTCGGCAATACCCTTACTGATGAAATATTGTTTCACAGCACCTGCACGGTTATCACTCAGTATCTGGTTCATTGCATCGCTGCCTACATAATCCGTATGCCCGTCAATAGCCAGTTTCATATCGGGGTTATCACTTAATATTTTTATTACATCATTCAACCCTTTATAGGATTTTGCCAACAGTTTGTAACTGCCCGTTACAAACAGGATATTATTGGCTGCATAATCTACTTTTTTCTTTACTTCGGCTGTAATCACCGGGCATCCCTGGTTTTCTACAGGTCCTTTCAGGTCGGGACATTTATCTTCTTCATCATTCACTCCGTCGCCATCCCTGTCAGGAACGGGACAACCCTGGTAACGGGCCACACCTTTTACCTTCGGGCATTTATCTTCTTCATCATTAATGCCATCGCCATCGGTATCAGGGATAGGACAACCCTGGTAGCGGGCAAGGCCTTTTACATCAGGACATTTATCTTCTTCATCATTGATGCCATCTTTATCCCTGTCAGGAATGGGACAACCATTGTATCTGGCCAATCCCGGAACAGTGGGACATTTATCCTTATCATCAGTAATGCCATCGCCATCTGTATCAGCGGGAGGAGGCGGCGGCGGCGGTGGTGGAATTATTTTTTCCTTTTCTTTCTTTTTACCCAAGATGCCTGCAATGCCGAAGCTATTCTGAAAATGATAATTACTTGTTTCTGCAGTTACCGCCACACGATATTGCGACATAATGAAAAAATGTGCTTCATCAAGTATGTTGACTTTAATACCAAGGCCAAGAGGCATGAAAGCTCCCCAATACCTTCTGTATTTGTGCCCGCCAACACCGGCAGTAATGTAAGGCTGTACCCAATATTTTTCGCTGGTCATTTTAAAATTAATGGAACCATTCCATTCCAACAGCAGCCTGTCATCATCAAATTGCTTGCCTGGCATGGGATAATTGATAAATGATCCGCCGACGGAACCTGCAAAATCGAGGTATTTTGTTAAGCCTTTAAAATAAGTAACTGCCAGGCCGGGAGACATTTCCTTGAATCTGGCCCATTTTTTATTGGCTAATACTGTGGTTAAAGAAGTAGTACGTATCCTGTCTGCACTTACAAAATCATTCAGGAAGAAACTAACGCCAAGCGCTGCTGGTCTTACTTCATCGCTTTGGCCGTAAGTAGAAGGTACCAGGAGAGACAGAAAAGACAATGCGGCTAAGATCTTCTTCATAACAAGATAGTTTGGTTTTAAGCAGAACAAAAATAACAGGTATGTTCAACATCCTAAAATAAATTTATTTCGTTAATTTTCATCTATTTGGAAGGATTTATTTTCCCCAAGCCCTCCACTGCCTCCCAGTGCTATTTTGCAGCGAAATATCTTTCCCTAAGCCTTTTGTCTTCTCCATACATATCATCATAGAAAATTATGCCTCCATTCCTGCCATCACAGGTAAAGTAACGGATGAAAAGTGGCAGCCTGTTGCGGACAGCAATGCTATGTTTTTGCTTTTTATTCAGCCAGCTTCGAAGTGAATCGAGTTTACTACCACCGGTTCCGGGTTTATCGGTGTTTTCATGGCGCAGGATGTAATTAGCCAGAGGCTGCCATTCCTGAACCCTAACACAACCATGACTGAGAGCCCGGGTAGAAAGCCCAAATAAATATCTTTGATTGGTATCATGCAGGTACACTGAATACCTGTTGCTGAAATTGAACTTAAGCACTCCCAAAGCATTTGCATCACCACTACCCTGCACCACCTTGTAAGGAATTCCTTTGCTGTACCTTGACCATTCCACCGAATAAGGATCCACTTCATCCCCTTTTTTATCTACAAGGCTGAAACCTTTACGGGCAAGATAACCGGGGTTCTTTTTAACAGCCGGTAAAATTTCTTTAACGATGATACTGGTGGGCACTGTCCATTGCGGATAAGTGATAAGTTCGGAAATGGCACTGTTCAATTGAGGTGTTTTAGTAAGCGGTTTGCCGCAAACCACTTTGGAAAAAAGTTTTACAGAATCACCTTCCCATACCTGCAGGTAATAACCCGGGAGATTTACCCAGATATAACGGCCGGGCATTTTTTCAGGCAACATTTTATACTTATCCATGCTGATGGCAATGCGGATGAATTTTTCCCGGTCTGATGTATTGAGCATCCGGACTGTTCCCTCACCAGCTTTGCCATCAACTGTGATGCCTTGTTTTTGCTGAAACTTTTTTACAGCCTCTGCCAACTTCAATGAATCGGCCATTACACTGTCATAAGCAATAAAACCAGCTTCGTACAAACGTTGTTGCAATGTCTTTTTGAAATTTACAGGGTCCTTCCCGGGTGGAGGGACAAAGGTAAAAGGACGATAATCTGCACTGTCTAAAAACTTTTTGATGCCCGCTTTTAATAAATGATAGCCGGGTTGCTTAGGCTCCATTAATGTTATGATCTGTAACAAATAACCCGATTGCTGCAAAGCATCAAACTGCTGTAAATAAAAATCATCAGGCAATACCGAATCTTTTCTTAATGTAATGCTATCGTTTTGCAATCTTCCCAGCCGCACATCTTTCACTATTTGTACAAAAGCATCGGTAAGCAAAATATCTGACCTTGACCATAATGAAACATTTTTGCGGTCGGCTTTTGCGTTGCTGTCATTAAAAATTCTTTCCCTGGCTTCCGATAATTCCTTTATATGATAATCCTCGGGGAACAATCCGCAAAGCTTCGCATTCACGATAAAATGATATAAGGAATCACCGACAGGCAGCCATTGTTCTTCCTTACTCCAGGCAGCATTATACAGGTTCTTTTCATAGATCATTTGCGCCAGTGTAGCCTGGCTCAATGTGGTTGAATCGTCCAGCTTGCCTTTATTTCCAACAGCATCTTTAAGGTAACTGTGGATTAGATCAGGTGTTTTTTGCTGCAACTCCAGTGGCGACGAAGCAATGGTATCAGGTTTTTTTCTGTTTTTACAGCCAGCAAAAACAAACAGTAGCAGTAAATAAATAATAAATGGGTACGAAGGACTTTTAATACTCATAAGTTATTAATGGCAATGTATGGTATATCCTGCTTTTGAACTAATTTACCTGCACATAACTCTTCCGGATATGAATAACAAAATAAGAAACCGCCAGTATATTTCACGATGGCCGTTGCTTATTTTTTCAACAATCATCTCTTTTGCTGCTCTGTCACAGGACAGCTCCTATACAAAGCCACCCCTGACGGATAAATGGAAACAATATAAAAACCAGGTAAAGGCAGACAGCACAAAACAAATGGTTGAACTAAAAAAATTGATACCCAACCTTGTTTATGATCTACGCTATGCTACCAGCAATAACTTCATGCACCGGTTCATGTATCCTTCCGGCACAAACAGTACGTTTATGCGATTGCCGGCTGTCCGTGCATTGGCAAAGCTGCAAAATGAATTAAATGAAAACGGGTTTGGTTTAAAAATTTTTGATGCTTACCGTCCTTATTCTGTCACTGTAAAATTTTGGGAACTGGTGCATGATGAACGATATGTAGCTAATCCTGCTAAAGGAAGTGGTCATAACCGTGGGATAGCCGTTGATCTCACCATCATCAATTTACAAACCGGCGAAGAACTGAATATGGGAACAGGGTTTGATAATTTTACCGATACGGCGCACCAGACATTTACCCAGCTACCTGAAGAAATTTTACAGAACAGGCTTTTGCTTAGATCCATTATGGAGAAAAATGGTTTTAAAGCATTGGAAACCGAGTGGTGGCACTATTTTTTGGCGGATGGTAATCGCTTTGAGTTAATGGATATTGGTTTTAAAGAATTGGGAAAAAAATTATAAAGCAATTATATCTGTCACTGCATCCAGATTTATT
>JAHEZF010000195.1 GCA_023251215.1 Sphingobacteriales bacterium
ATTAGCGAATCGCAAAGAGTGACCACTTTTGCATTTTTACTCTCAGCATATTTAAAAGCAAGATTATAATTGAGATCTGCATCAAAAGGGGTAAGGTTGTAGGCTTTTTCCAGGGTGTTTATTGATTCATTCATGATGCCCTTTTTCTCCAGCAGGTCTGATTTCATTTTTAATACATCAACCTGTTCGGGATTTTTTTGGAGTATGTCATTGCAAATTTTCAGTGCATCATCAGTTTTGCTCTGCGCATCATAAGAACGGGCAAGGCTAAGTTGCAATAAAAGACTGTTGGGAATTTCTTTCAGCGCCCTATTCAGGAAGAGAATGGCTGAGTCCGGTTTTTTGTCCAGCAAAATAGTACTGACCCCCAGGGCATACTTCTCTTCTTTTTTTAGGGACCATGCTTTTTGAAAATCGGCCAGGGCCGGTTCGGGAAAATTGTTTTTATTCAATAATACCGCCCTGCGGAAATATAGTTCATCCCTGTCTGGCTCTTTTTTAATGCTGTCTGTAAAAGTTACATAAGGTGTTTGGGAAAGTATTTCATCGAAAGCTGAAACATCATCCCGGTTATTGCAACCGTCTATAAAAAAAGAAGTGGATAGAATTAATGCAGTAATTATTTTTGACAATTGTGCCATTGCTATACAAAAGTCTTTTAGGACTCCTTTGGAGAGTCCTTTGGACAAAACTAAATGATTTACGGTTTGCAGGTGTGACAATGCGCTGACAAACCAAAGTTTTAACGAAAATATCTTTGCCGCCACCAATAAAATGATAAAAATGAAAAGGCTTGTATTTTATTCCTTTGCTCTTGCTGTTGGATTTCTATCAATTACTTCTTTTAAAAATCAATCTGCAATCTTAAATCTTAAATCTACAATAACAGACACTCTTCTTTATCCCGAAGAGACCCATTTTAAAAACGTTCAGCAATTAACTTTTGGTGGAGATAATGCAGAAGCTTATTTCAGTTTCGACAGCAAATGGATCATCTTCCAGCGTACTAATCTTAAAGAAGGAATTAAATGTGACCAGATATTTATCGGGAAGGTGCCAAAGCCGGGTGAAAAATTTGAATATAAAATGCTGAGTAGCGGTAAAGGAAGAACAACCTGTGGCTTTTTTACCAAGGATGGCAAACATATCATCTATGCATCTACTCATTTAGGAGCGGATACTTGTCCACCAGTTCCTGACAGGAGTAAGTATGGCAACAAATACATTTGGCCTTTATACGACAGCTATGATATTTTTATGGCTGACCTGAACGGAAAAATCGTTAAGCAATTAACTTATTCCAAAGGATATGATGCGGAAGGCACTCTTTCTCCTAATGGGAAAAAAATGATTTATACCAGTGATAAAGATGGCGACATTGATCTGTACATTATGGATCTGAAAACAGGTAAAGAAAAAAGAGTAACCAATACATTGGGTTATGACGGTGGCGCTTGGTTTAGTCCCGATGGGGAAAAAATTATATGGAGAGCTTCGAGGCCCAAAACTGAAGCAGAGGTAAAAGAATACGAAGATTTACTTGCAGAGAATCTTGTAGCGCCTACTAATCTGGAAGTCTTTATCGCCAATGCAGACGGAAGCCATGTGCAGCAGGTTACCCATTTTGGCCAGGCCAACTGGGCTCCGGCTTTTTTTCCTGACAGCAAACGAATCATTTTTGCCAGCAACCAGGAATATAAAAGAGGGTTTCCGTTTAATCTTTATTCCATTAATGAAGATGGCAGCAATCTGCAAAAGATCACTCATGAAAAAATCTTCGATGCCTTTCCTATGTTTTCCCCTGATGGTAAAAAGATAATTTTCTGCAGCAACCGCAACAATGGCGGAACACATGATACCAATATCTTCATAGCTGATTGGATAGAATGACTGAAATATAAAATGTAAAATTTAAAATGCAGAATGTAAATTTGCCAAATCGTGAATACCCGCTTTTTGGTTTATATTTTTTATTTTACGTTTTAAATTTGCTGTATGTACAACGGTCTTCTTCACCTCCACAGTGTTCTTCGCTGGGTTATTCTTATATTATTATTAGTGGCGATATATAAAAGTTTTGCTGACGGAAGCAAACCCTTTGCATCCATCCATAAAAAATTGGGTTTATTTCTGATGATCTGTGCGGATGTGATGTTATTGGTCGGTTTATACCAGTGGTTTGCCGGTGACTGGGGATTGAAAAGCATCCAGAGAAACGGAATGAGTGTGGTGATGAAAGATTCTTTACTCCGTTTTTTTGCTATTGAACATACCACCGGTATGCTGATCGCAATTATACTGATACATATCGGAAGATCGTATGGCAAAAAAAATATACCGGATTTCATGAAGCATAAAAGAACACTTCTGTTTTTCGGGCTGGCCTTGCTGGTTCTTCTTATTTCTATTCCCTGGCCATTCAGGATGGTAGGAGCAGGGCGGCACTGGTTTCCCGGAATGTAAACTATACTTTAAGCAGCTATTTCTTTCAGTGCTGCTACGAATTGTTGCATTTCCTCAATAGTGCCCATACTTACACGGCACCATCTGCTGCCGAAATGTTCACGATGCTGCACATAAATATTTTTTCTTTCCATCCCTTTGGCCAGATCTTTTTTTATTTTATCAATATTGAATAAAATAAAATTGGTGGAGGAAGGAATATAATCAAGGGAAAGTTCTTTAAAAGCAGCATAACACATTTCTCTTGCCGCTTTTGCATTTTCACGGCATTGCTTTACAAAGTCCTTGTCATCCAGCGAAGACATAGCTGCTGCAGATGATACCACACTAACACCGGCATCACTCCATGGCTGATAACTGCTCAGTGATTTGATGGTGTCCGGATGTGCAATAGCATAACCAACCCTGGCGCCGGCAAGGCCATATACTTTCGAAAAAGTTTTTGCAACAACAATATTTGGATTCTTTATTGCAATGGATGCCAGCGTTGGCAACTCCGCATATTCTGTGTAAGCTTCGTCAATAAATACAAATGTTTTTTCTGCAGCGGATATTGTGTGATCGTTTAATTGATTCACATCTGCAAAAGTGCCGGTGGGATTATTGGGATTACAGAAATAGATCATTCTTGTTTCGCCGTCTATATTACTGACCATCTTAGGCAAATCTGTTTTTTTATCATCATTCAATGGAATTCGTTTGAAGGAAAGCCCGAAAGTCGTTGCCTGGTTATTCCATACACGGTAAGAAGGTTCTGCCGTGATGATATGTCCTTTTGTTTTTGCTACATGCTGACAGGCAAGGCCAATTATATCTGATGATCCGGCTCCTAATAAGATGTTTTCCACAGCAACACTCCAGTGATCAGCGATCTTTTTCTTGAGCAAGGGAATATAATCATCAGGATAACGGTTTGATCTCAGGTAATGCTCCATAATGGCTTTGCGGGCCAGCGGCGAGGGGCCATAGGCATTCTCATTGCTGTTGAGCCAGATCATATCGCCGGGAGCGGCAGTAATTTTATTTTCATTCGCAAAAAGATCAGGACTTAAACCCAGGCCAGCCAAAGCAACAGCGCTTTGTTTCAGCCAGGTGCGGCGGTTGGTTTGCATAACAAAAGTTTGGAGATAAGGTACACTATTTTAAAAAACTGAGGAATATATATTTATCAGCGGCTGCCCAATTCTATCACTTTACAGTCTTTTATGTTTTTACCCTCAATGCTGAAAGTAATGATAGTTCTTACTTTATGCCAGCCCTGTTTGCCGGCGGCGCCGGGGTTCATATACAAACATTGAAGCCTGGCATCATAAATTATTTTTAGAATGTGGGAATGACCGCAAACGAATAATTGCGGCTGATGCAGTTTTAATTCATTTCTTGTTTTGGGGTTATATTTTGGCGGCGAACCACCTATATGCCGCATCATTACTTTTACTTGTTCGCATATAAAAACCAGTTGCTCCGGAAATTCATTTCTGATATCTGCACTGTCTATGTTACCGAAAACTCCTCTTAAACTCTTTTTCATCCTGAGCTTGTCGAAGGATAATCTCTTAGCTAAATCCTGGTCTCCAAAATCCCCGGCATGCCAGATCTCATCACAGTTCTCAAAATGTTTAAAGACTGCTTCGTCCAGGTAGCTATGAGTATCTGATATAAGGCCGATGCGGGTCATTTTGCTTTTTTACCGCTGAGAACAAGGGAACGCTGAGTTAGCGCAGAGTCTCTCTGCGAAAT
>JAHEZF010000196.1 GCA_023251215.1 Sphingobacteriales bacterium
TTTGCCATCTGTCTGCATCCGGCTTTCATCAATACCGAATTCTTTTGCCAAGGATGCCTTTACAGAAGCGGCTCTGCGTTTGGAGAGATCAAGGTTGCTTGCATCATTACCGTCTCCATCTGTATGGCCAATAATTTTTACTTTCAGATCGGGGTATTCTTTCAGCACATTAGCCATTTCTTTTAATGTGCCATAGGATTCGGGTTTGATCTTATCGCTGTTGACATCAAATAAAATTCCATGTGTCACCCATTTGTTTTGCTCAAGCATTTTCTTGCGGGTATCCGGTGCGCCAACTGCAAGGCGTAGATTGCCGAGGAAATAAAGAAAGTTGAGGTCAACATCTTTTTGAAAAAAGACCAGGGAATTATATTGAATGTCTTTTGTCATCGCCTTGGGAACATCCCAAACTTTTTCTTCGTTCATGTAAACCCGCACTCTCTCTTTTTGTCTCCAGATGGAAATATGAACCAACCTGTTTTGATTCCCCAGCTGATTTGTTCTTACTGTATTACCACTTCCGCCACCATTTTGCCTGACTTCTGATTCGCAGGCGCCTGTTTCCTCGTCTGTCTGACCGGGCAATAGTATAATGGTATAACGATTATTGTCTACTCCCCAAGTCTGAGGTGTATTGACATTTTGTAGTTCCGCAATGCTGAAAAAAAGATATTGAGGGTTTCCTCCCTGCTCATAGCTATGCAGCAGATCAAATTCGAAAGTGAAATCCTCCGGATACTTGTCCGTGAATTCCGGGGTAAAAACACCCTGCTTGGTGAGTTTAAGCCAGCGGCCTGGTTTGTTTTCGATGGTTACTATTTCTCCGGCTGCATTGGTATTCCATCCTGCAGGAAAATCACCGATCTCCCCGGTTGAAAAATCTTCAAAGCCGATCACTTTTTCTCCCGGAACAAAATCGTATTTGCTGTAAGACTTGAAACTTGCAGGGCTTGTATCCTTTTTATTGGCGTCTTTGTCAGCATCCGGTGTTGTTGTTTGATTCTTTTTTTTTGTAGTGTCAGTCGGGCTCTTATCACTGGTTTTATTGGGATTCATTGCATCATCCACCGTTTTATTAACTGTATTGTTCACTTTGTTGTTTGCATCATTCTCAGCCTTATTTTTTGCACGGTCAATAATTTTTTTTAAAACCTGGCTTTGTGATTGAAAGAAGACAAGTAAGCCGAGTAATAAAAGAATTTTTTTCATATACAGGAGGTTAAAAAGGAATAATTGCAAAAGATAATTTTACAGCTAATGAAGTTAGGTAGCTGCTTATCGCCGGTCAATAGGAAAATAATCAGTATTTGCTATAACGAATGTTATAGTAAAGGGGTCAGGTTCTGTCGAAATATCTGTTTACGGCTTCTGTGCGGTTATGTACGTGAAGCTTCTCATATATATTATGTATGTGCTGGCGTACAGTTCCATGGCTTATATAAAGACGCTCTGCAATTTCTTTATATAACAATCCATCTGCCAGTAACTCCAACACTTCATTCTCCCTGTTTGAAAGAATTTCTTTTTTTGTTTTTACTTTTTGATGCAGAAAAATATTCAAAACCTTACGGGCTATATTGCTGCTCATCGGTGAGCCCCCCTGATTCAGTTCCTTTATACTTTCCAAAATGCGATGCGGTTCAGTACGTTTCAATAAATAGCCAGTGGCTCCTGCCTGTAATGCCTGTAATACTTTTTCATCATTTTCATAAACGGTAAACATCATGAACTGCGTGGTAGGACATTTTTCTTTTATAATTTTTATACATTCAATACCACTCATACCCGGCAGATTAATATCCATGAGGACAATATCTGCCTGCAAAGCAGGTAATTTTTGAACAGCCGTTTCTGCTTCCTGGAAACTTCCGATCATTGAAAGCTCTTTGTCAGAATTAATAAGCTCTGTTAAGCCTTCTCTAACCTCATCCAGATCTTCAACTATGGAAACTTTTATTGGCATGAAAGATTAAAATTAATAGTAGTCAATTCAATTATCAATAGGACGAACGTTATAAATTCAATGGAATGTTTAGAGAGACCTTTGTTCCCTCATCATTAGCAAAATTTACTTTTCCATGGATTTCTTTCATTCGCTTGTCAATATTTTGCAGCCCATTACTAAATGCCCGTTGGTTGTTCCAGTCAATTCCTTTGCCGTTATCGTGAATAATGATCTGCATATCTCTATCGAGCTCAACTGAAAAAATTACCCTTGATGCCCCGGCATGTTTGACAATATTATGCAGGCATTCCTTCACTGATAAAAATATATTACGGCGCATTTCGCCGGTTATAAATGTACCCGGCAAATGTGGGGGAGTCTTTGCTTCACATTGAATATTGTGATTAGCCAGGTATTCCACGGCATAAGACCGTGTATAGGCAATAAGATCGGCAAGGGTATCATTTTTTTCGTTCAATGCCCAAATGATCTCTCCCATTTTTTCAGACATTTCATCAGAATAAGTTGTGATCTTTTCCAAATCAGATGAGATGATCTCATCTTTTATTTTTTTATTAAGCAGCGATTGACTCAAAAACTTGATTCTCGATAAACCGGAGCCGATATCATCATGCATATCTGTGGCAATTCTTGTTCTCTCTTTTTCAATGGCCTGTTGTTTTTCCAGAACCAATTTTTGGTTTTCTAATTTCCTCGTATAATAAAAACGAAAACCAAGAATTAAAACTCCAATAATCAGCAATCCCGCAATACTTCTGAACCACCAGGTCTTCCACCACGGGGGCAAAACCTCAAAAGGATAAGTAAGTTCTACAGGATCATAATAGGCCGAGGGAAAATATCCTTTCACTTTTAAAAGATATTTACCTCCCGAAAGATTCGTTAAATTAATGACTGCATTGGCAGAAGACGTGTCACTCCATTGATGATTACCTGAACCTTCCAATAAATAGGAATAAGTTACCTGCTTTTCATCAATGAAACTTGGAGCAGCTACCAAAAAACTAAGGTTGTTCTCTTTATATTTAAATTTTTTTTCCCCGAATGATACAGGCATAGCATTCACTTTCATCTCCTCCAGCAGTAATTGCGGTATATGGTTCATGTTTTCTATTGTGGGCAGTGAAAGTTGTAAAAGAGTACCCGAGGAACTACGGGCATAAGCATGGTCTGCATCCGCCCAACATTGACTCATCATGGCAAAAAAATTACTGCTCTTGCTAAAGTTTTCTACTCTGAAAGAGTTTGCATCATAACGCCGGATCCTATCGAGCCCTGTTTGTGTTCCGACAATAATATTATTCAATGAATCGCAGGCAAGCGATGTGACAAAATTATCAGTAAGCCCATTGCCGGCATTGAATTGATAAAGTTTACTTAAGTGATCACCCTGCTTGTAACAAATAACTCCATTTTCTCTGGTGCCTACCCAGATCAACCCTGTTTTATCAATTACCAAGCTCCTTGGTGAACCTGTCATTTGTTCTTTCGGAAAATGGAGAGCCGGCTGGAGGTATTTTGAACTATTTTCCGGGTGAAGACTAAAGACATCAATACCTGTATAACGTTTTAGAACCCAGAGAAAATCATTTTTATCAAAAGTCAGCCCATCGATTATGTCTTCCCTGCTTAAAGGCAAATGGAATATTTGTTTATTGTTTTTCCATATTACTAATCCCGTTTTCTGAGCGGCAATAATATTTCCATTATAATCAACAATTTGTTTATTTATAAAAAAATCAGAATCCGGAAGAGAAATTATCGGGTAGAAGTAAATCGTTCCCTTTTTATCTCCCAAGTCGCTTTCGTAAATATTTCTGTAATCATGTGCAAGCAATTTTCCCTCCTCATCATGAAATATTTCCGGCGATTCCTTCAGGTTGCAGCTAAATTCCTCTATTCCTTTCTGCGATTTCCTGAATAACTTATTTGTGTTCGTACTATACCATGTAACATTATTAAAGTAAAATACATTGTGTACATATCCCTGTGTTGATTTGCCAAATGGGTTTTCAAAAAATTGCAGCGGTGAATTCACAATTTTAAATATACCTGCATCATTGCTCAGCCAGATCGTATTCTCCCGATCTATCATCATATTACTCATACCCGTCATGATAGCCGGATCAGGTAACGGGATGCTTAATATTGATCCGGATTCATCAATACGGCGGATCTCCTTATTCATGAAATTCTCTCCTC
>JAHEZF010000197.1 GCA_023251215.1 Sphingobacteriales bacterium
AAATTTATTAATCCTCCCGGCGCCCCGGCCCGGCCATCTATTATCCCGATTAAATCAAGAACGACTCCTGAAGCCCTTGTGGTAACGGATGATGAGGCCACCAATACTTTTGTTCAGATCTACAATTTTGTGAAGCCGGCAGATAAAATGAAAACTTGGGGTGATTACCGCAAAAATATGATCGAGAATTTAGTAAGTTCTCTTATTAACCAGCGGCTTTCTGAGTTGACACAAAAAGAAAATCCGCCTTTTCTTTTTGCCAATACCGGTTACGGACAGTTTCTCCGGGGATACAATTCTTTTAATTCGTTTGCAGTATTAAGTAAAGGGACAATAACCGAGGCGATAGATGCCCTGATAGAAGAAACCAACCAGGCAAGGCAATTTGGTTTTTTACAAACTGAACTCGACCGTGCCAAAGCCAGCCTGCTGAACAGCACCGAAAAAGCATTAAAAGAAAAAGATAAATCAGAATCCGGTATGATTGTGTGGGAGTATGTCAATAATTTTTTAAACAGCACACCTGTACCTGGCATACAGCACCGTTATAACTTTATTAAAGAAGGTTTACCCACCATTACTTTGGCAGAGATCAATGATGTGGCTAAAAAAATGCCATCAACCACCAATGCTTTTACACTGGTGCAGGCGCCAACAGGAATGAAAGATCAGCTCCCTGATAATAATAATTTACTGAAAGCAGTGGTAGCAGCTACTAATAAGCCGGTAAAAGCTTATGAAGAAAAAACCATAGCCTCAGCGCTGCTGGATAGAGATCCGGTTCCCGGAAAAATTACAGAAGAAACGAAAAATGAAAAATTAGGTACTACTGATTTTACCCTCAGCAATGGCATTACCCTCAGCATTAAACCTACCACTTTAAAAAATGATGAAATACTGATGGATGCGTGGCGATGGGGTGGTTATCATAAATACCCGGTGGCCGACAAACAGAATGCAAGCAACTCCTATACTATAGTACAGCAAATGGGAGTAAAAGACAGGACAGCTATAGAGCTGCGGAAGTTTATGGCAGGAAAAACTTTTTCCGTTACCCCTTACATGAACGTCGATGAAGAAGGTATCGAAGGACAAAGCAGTGTAAAAGATTTTGAAACCTTTCTGCAACTGATGTATTTGTATTTTACACAACCCCGGAAGGATGAAAGCCTCTTTCGTTCGTATATTAATAATCAGAAAACCATGTTCCAGTTTTTGAGTAAAAACCCACAAGCTTCATATAGTGATACCTTGCAAAAAATTGCTTATAATAATCATCCCTGGGCTGATGGCATTCCAAAGCCGGAAGATTATGATAAGATCAATTTAGACAGGGTGATGAACATTTACAAAGAAGTCTTCAGTAATGCACATGGCCTGCATTTTACTTTTGTGGGTAATATTGATCCTGCAGAAGCAAAACCGTTGCTCGAAAAATATATTGGTTCATTGCCTGCTTCGCCCAAAGAACATACCTATACGGATGTAGGCATGCGGTTGCTGAAAGGATCAACAGAGATTACGATGAAACGGGGCAAGGAATCGCAGGCGATGATAAACCTTATGTTTGAAGGAGAAACCGAATACAACCGTGACAACCGTTTGCAATTAGCAGCATTGCTGGAAGTGCTGAATATAAAGATCATTGAAAAACTCCGGGAAGATATGAGTGGCATGTATGGCGGCGGCATGAATGGCTCTGTGATGAGACGTCCGTATGAGCATTACAGCATCCAGGCAACCATTCCCTGTGGACCGGAGAATGTAGATAAACTAACCAATGCGTTGCTGGATATTGTTAAAACAGCACAGGAAAAAGGTATTGAACAAAAAGACTTAGACAAAGTAAAAGAAACCTGGAAGAAACAATATCACGTTAACCTGCAAAGCAATGATTACTGGCTCACCAATCTTTCCAATGCGTTTATTAACCAGGACGATCCGGAGAATATACTAAATTATGAACAGAAGATTGAAACCATTACCACCAAAGATCTACAGGAGGCAGCTAAAAAATTTCTGACCTTAAATAATATGGTGAAATCGGTAATGTATCCTGAAAGTTCTAATGTAAAAGAAGAAGTGAAAACAACAAAAAAGGGTTTTTAAAAAGAAGTTATTATTTGCCGGGAAGACGGAAAGGAAATAAAAATTGAATTTAATACCTACTGTCTTCCCGACATAAAAAAGACTACTCGAATAGCCAATCTCTCCGTACATCGTATTTCGTACATCTAACCTCGTACATACTCTCATCCTCTCCCATCCAACAAATTCCCCAATCCACCCAATACACTTCCTTCTTCTTTGCGGTGCCAGGTTCCGTATTCCACTATTCTTCCCGCCAGCCGGCTGATGGGCAATGATTGTATCCAAACTTTGCCCGGCCCCTGCAGTTTGGCAAAGAACAAACCTTCGCCGCCAAACATAAAGTTTTTTATGCCGCGGATAAATTCAATATCAAATGCAACGGCAGGTGTGTAGGCTACCAGGCAGCCTGTATCTACTTTCAGTATTTCTCCTGCATTCAATTGTTTTTCGATGATGTATCCTCCCGCATGCATAAAGGCCATGCCATCGCCTTCAATTTTTTCCATGATAAAACCTTCGCCGCCAAAAATACCAACTCCCAATTTTCGCTGAAAATAAATGCCCACACTCACTCCTTTGGCAGCGCATAAAAAAGCATCCTTTTGCGCAATGATGGTTCCGCCAAGTTGCTGCAAGTCCATCGGTATGATCTTTCCTGTGTACGGAGCCGCAAAACTCACTTTCTTTTTTCCCTGACCTGCATTGGTAAAAGCGGTCATAAATAAACTTTCACCAACTAATACTCTTTTACCTGCTGACATTAGTTTGCCTAAAAACCCTGTATTCTGTTGCGTCGAACCATCGCCAAAAATGGTTTGCATCTGCATGCCGTCATCCATCATCATCATGGCGCCGCTTTCGGCGATAGCTGTTTCATTGGGGTCCAGTTCTATTTCTACAAATTGTAATTCTTCACCATAGATTTTGTAGTCTATTTCATGGTTGTTGCGGGTAGTTGTACTCATAATTGTATGTTTTTTAGCAAAGTTAGGAAACAGGCAGGCGTTAGCTTCCTTACAATTTGATAAATGGCGGTTATTTGTATTCAGGATTTCCTTACTTTGCCCTCCCTTCTAAAACTAATTATTATGAAACAAAGATTATTGCTGCTTGTTGCTTTTACGATTGCCATATCTGCTTTGGTAAACGGGCAGGCAAAGCTGGTGGAGAAAGTCACCAAACAGGGAAACGAGATCGTTATCCCTTACGAAAAATATGTATTGCCCAACGGCCTTACATTAATTGTACACGAAGATCATAGCGACCCCATGGTGCATGTAGATATTACATATCATGTAGGCTCGGCCCGAGAAGAGATCGGCAAATCGGGATTTGCGCATTTCTTCGAACACATGATGTTCCAGGGAAGCGACCATGTTGCCGATGAACAGCATTTCAAAATTGTTACGGAATCAGGCGGTACATTGAATGGCAGCACCAACCGTGATCGTACCAATTATTATGAAACCATTCCCAGCAATCAACTCGAAAAGGCAATATGGCTTGAAGCCGACCGTATGGGATTTTTATTGGACGCTGTTACACAACAAAAATTCGAAGTTCAGAGAGCAACCGTAAAAAATGAAAGAGGGCAGAATTATGATAATCGTCCTTATGGTTTGATAAGCGAGGTTTCTGCAAAAAATTTATATCCATACGGGCATCCTTATTCGTGGCTTACTATAGGTTATATTGAAGAGTTGAACAAGGTGAATGTAAATGACCTGAAAAATTTCTTTATGCGCTGGTATGGGCCCAATAATGCTACACTTACCATTGGCGGCGATGCAAAAACGGCAGACGCAGTAAAATTGGTAGAGAAATATTTTGGTTCTATTCCCCGTTGTCCAAATGTCAGCCCTGTTAAGCTCGACCCGGTTGTACTGGAGAAAGACAGATATGTCAGCTATGTCGATAATTATGCACGGGCTTCTCAATTACGGTTAGTGTATCCAAGCGTTCGTGAATATGACGCCGATGCTCCGGCTCTTGCCTGCCTTGCGCAGGTATTAGGCGGCGGCGGTGGTTTTGGTGGTGGCGGTGGTCGTTTTGGTGGTGGAGGCGGCGGTGGTA
>JAHEZF010000198.1 GCA_023251215.1 Sphingobacteriales bacterium
TTTTTGGCTGAGAACCAACGGGAGCATATGATAGAAAACCGGCGGGAGAAACAATATGCAAAAGAACTCTATTCAGAATTATCCGACGATTCTGTAGTAGCTTCAAATATTCTCCGGATACGTCTTGATAAAGAAAAAGACATGGATTACCTGTATAGTTATTTTAAAGATAGCTCATTGACATTGCTGCCCCGGGAATTTTATCCAGCCTATACTGTCGGCACCTATTTTGTAAATACGTATGCCTTTGAACCCAAAGACGGCATTCTTAGCCAGCTTAGAAATTCCGGTTCACTCCGGTATTTCAAAAGCATGAACCTGCAAAAACTATTTGGCGATATAAGCGTTTGCATTAATAATATACGATTCAGGAATGACCAGGAGTACCAATATTTTGCCAGCCCGGTTAAGGCATTCATTCTAAAACACTATGACTTTAACTGGCTGAACGAAGTGAGAGAAGAGAATGAAAACAAAAATAGTGTTGGTATTGCTCTGATAAATAATTACCGGCAAAGCAATACAACTATTGAAGGCCATATTCTTAACGTTTCTACTTTTAACAGGGAAGAGGCATCAAATATGATATCATTCTTTAAACAGATGATGGTATCAACCCGAACGCTTCAATTGAATAATTACAGCATCACCAACCATAAATTGCTTGATGCACTGCGGCAGCATTACAACCTCAAGTAAAATCATAATTATGCAAGTCCATCAACACACTCATAGCCCTCCTGCCTCAACGGCTCTGAAAGTAAAAAATTACTCGTCTTCTTATCCCCATTATCACTTTTAAAATTGATACATGAAAAGTTACTTTTTAAAAAAGAAGGAAAACATTTTTCTGTTTCTCCTTTTTATGACCACAATAAATACCGTACAAACTCATGCACAGCAGTTCGCCCCTGCCATCAAACAATTTATCAGCATCAATGCTGATACGCTGGCACTTACCCATGCCAGGGTCATAGATGGTACCGGCAATCCTTCGAAGACGGATCAAACTATAATCATTATAAAAGGGCGAATTGCGTCAGTGGGAAATACAAACAGCATTGCGGTTCCATCCACATCAAAGATTATTGACTGTACCGGCAAAACAATTATTCCGGGTATGATCATGATGCATGAACATTTATTCTATGGCGAGTCTCTGCCACCTTATTACCTGGGTGTGGAGATGCCACTGTCTTTTCCAAAACTTTACCTGGCAGGTGGTGCTACCACCATCAGAACGACCGGCACCACTGAACCACAAACGGATCTGAATATTAAAAAATGGATTGATGAAGGAAAAATGGCAGGCCCTGATATTGATGTTACGGGTCCATATATTGAAAGAGATTTTTTTCCTATACCCGAAATACAATTTATTAAAAACTCTGAGGAAGCGGAGCAACAGGTGAGTTACTGGATCAGCCGTGGCTGCACATCATTCAAAGCATATATGAATATTACAAAAGATGATTTAAAAAAAGTGATTGCTGTTGCACATAAAAATAAATTGAAGGTCACCGGTCACCTATGCTCAATAACCTACCGGGAAGCAGCCGAACTTGGCATTGATAACCTGGAACATGGTTTCATTCCCGCCAGTGATTTTGTATCCGGTAAAAAAGAAAACAGTTGTCCTATTGTTGCGGTTACTCCTTCTTTAAAAAATCTGGAGTTAAACAGTGAAGCCATGAAAGGCCTGATGCTTTATTTAATTGAAAAAAAAGTTACGATCACTTCTACCTTACCTGTATTTGAACCTTGCACCGGAAGAGAGATGATACCGGGTGGGGGAGAAAATGCAATAGCTCCACAAATAAAAGAAGCAGTTGAAAAAGGTTATAAGGCTGCAGTTGGAAAAGATTCATCTGATATGGCATTATTCAAAAAAGAAATGGCCTGGGAAAAAAAATTTGTTGAGCTGGGTGGAAGATTAATGGCTGGAGTGGATCCAACGGGTTCGGGTCGTACCATTCCCGGATATGCAGACAGGCACGTGTTGGAATTATTGGTGGAAGCCGGGTTTACATTTCCTCAAGCTGTAAAAATATGTACTTTAAATGCGGCGGAATATCTCGGCCGCGAAAATGAGATCGGATCTATTGCAACAGGTAAAAAAGCTGATCTTGTTTTAATGAATGGCGATCCTGAAAAAGAAATTAAAGATGTACGCAATACTGAAATTGTCTTTAAGAATGGTGTTGGTTTTGATTCAAAAAAACTTTTTGAATCAGTAAATGGAAAGGTGGGACTTTATTGAAACTAACACGGCGATTAAAAAATATTTTATGTGTTGAAAGTTTTCCGAAACTGACAATAATGATAAACAAGAAACTTTAATATGGAAGTGCATCACCATACTCTTACCCCCGGAAAAAAATGGACGCATTATTTCTGGGAATTCCTGATGTTGTTTCTGGCAGTTACGCTTGGTTTCTTTATGGAAAACCAAAGAGAACATTATGTTGAAAGACAGCGGGCACATGAATTTGCAGAATCCCTTGTGGCCGATTTAAAAAAAGATACGGCTCAGTTAATTTCTGATATTAAACAAATTGATTTTGTAGCACCACGCATTGATACATTCAGGGTTCTTGCACAAACCAAAAAGATAAGCGATTTCCCCGGAGGCACCTGGTATTATTATGCCCGGTTTACCAGCTGGTATTTTAGTTTTAATTCAAACAATGCTACTATTGAACAGCTCAAAAGCTCAGGCTCGCTCAGGTATTTTAAGAATAAAGAAGTTATTAATGCAATAGCGCAGTATGATAAGGTTTGCCGGTCGATAAAAGATCTTTATAATTATGAACAGCCAATAATTAATAGCACGATTGAACTCAGGAGCAAAATATTCAATGCTTTTAATTTTGATCCCATCATGGATTTTAATACATCACGGGAAAAAATAGATTCATTTATGCAAATGGATATAAAATTCCTCGACAACAATTTGTCTAAGCTGATTGAAATGGCCAACTATTGTCAGGCAACTATAAAAGATTATAAAAACAGAAAGTTCGCCTATCAGCAGACCCTCCTGCTTGCAGGCGATTTACTTCAGCTACTTAAAAAAGAGTATCACCTCAAATAGTTTTTTATGGAAGTACATACTCATACACATCTCGCCTCAGGCGAGACACATACAGCCCGCAAAAAATGGACACATTATTTTTGGGAGTTTCTTATGTTGTTCCTGGCAGTGTTCTGCGGTTTTCTGGCAGAGTATCAACTGGAGCATATGCTAGAGAACAAGCGGGAAAAAAAGTTTATGCAATCAATGATAAAGGATCTGCAAACTGATACAGTGCTGGCCAATGGTGCTTTGAAAGGTAATCTTGAAAGAATAGAAAAATATGATTCCATACTGTTCATACTTGATCAACCGGCAGTGGAAAAAATGGATAGCCGGAATGCATATTATCTCAATGTGAAGTTTTTAACAAACTGGTCCCCCCTCGATTTTGCACGGAATACATTCACACAACTGAAAAATGGCGGCAATATGCGAATGATCAGGAACCAGAAAGTGGTGGATACCCTAAACTGGCTTGATGCTTTTATGCTTGGCATGGATAATCAGAAGGCCTCAGTGGACAAAATGATGGATCAGGCTAATGACATTGCTGTTGAAATATTTAATACAAGTTATTTCAGGGAGGGCGGTAAGTTTCATGGTGCTGGTTATATACTAAAATCAGTACAACCTCCGGCATTTATGACCCGGGACCTTTCTGTTTTTCAAAAATATGCCAACAGGGTTAGTGCACTTAGGGGTACGATGTTAAGTTATATTGCCCAATTGAAATATTATATGAAATTAAGTACACAGGTTATGCTTTTGATAAAAAAAGAATATCATATCAAATAAAATTTATGGAAGTACATGCACACTCACATACTGCCCGCAAAAAATGGACCCATTATTTCTGGGAGTTTCTTATGTTGTTCCTCGCAGTTACCCTGGGATTTTTTGTAGAGAACCAAAGAGAACATTATGTAGAACATCAGCGGGCAAAGCAATATGCTGCCTTGCTTTATGATGACATAAAAGTGGATACCGTCACTGCAAAATATCAGATATGGGTACTGAAATTTGTAAATCCACGGATAGATACATTTATTAGTCTTGTTCAAAAATATAAGCCGGAAGAATTACC
>JAHEZF010000199.1 GCA_023251215.1 Sphingobacteriales bacterium
TCTCCAATCTTTCAAAATCGTTTTTGCTTTCTCCAAATAGTCTTTCAAATTCTTTGGGATGCGGAGTGAGGATAGATTGGGGTAGAAGTGAAGTAAGTAAATCTTTTTCCATCGCTATACAATTCAAAGCATCTGCATCCAGCACCAGCGACATGCTGTGTGATGTGATGAAGTCATTCAACGCATTTTTTGTTTCAGGTGCAGTTCCTATGCCCGGGCCAATACCAATAGCGTTATATTTCAAAATATCATGGTCAATTTTTGTGATGACTGATGAATCGGGATCAATCGTTACCATCGCTTCTGGAACTGTTCGCTGCATAATTTCATAACCACATTTGGGAATATGGCAGGTGAGGAGTCCGACACCACTCCGCAGACAGGCTTGTGTAGCTAACACAGCTGCTCCCATTTTTCCATAACTGCCCGCAACCAGAAGGGCATGACCAAATTTTCCCTTATGAGTAAAAGGATCTCTCGGTTTATAAATTGAATGAATAAGTTCTTCATTTATCAATTCATAAGGAGCATTAATTGACGCTGATTCGAAAAATTCAGAATGCAGGCCAATGTCAAGAATATGCACTTTACCGATGTATTCAGCATTCTCTGCTACAAGAAAAGCAAGCTTATAACATTGAAAGCTCAGCGTATGAGTTGCTTTAATGATAGTATTGCCTTTCGAAGTACGATCAGCAAACAAACCGCCCGGAATATCAATGGAAATTATTTCGCAACCTGAATGATTCAAATGCTCAACAATTATTTCTGCTATCTCTTCCAATCTGCGACTCAGGCCCGAACCAAATAATGCATCAATGATGATGTCGCCTTCCCGGGTTTCCGGAAAATCTTTTCTCGATTGCATGAAGTGAATGTCAACGGAACTATTCTGCAGGCGTTCAAGATTTGTTTTGAAATCAGGTGAGCCATTTTGACCGGTTTCAATAATGTACATAAAAACTTTATTCTTCTTTGCTGCCAGCATTCTTGCAATGGCAAGTCCGTCACCTCCATTATTTCCTTTACCGCAAAAAATCATAAACCGCTTTCCTGAATAGCCATGTTCTTCCAGCCATTCCACGCATTTGCCCGCCGCTCTTTCCATCAGGTCAATGGAAGCAATAGGCTCATGCTTAATGGTGAATTGATCCCATGCTCTTATTTGATCTGCGGTCAGAACTTTCATACAGTAAAATTAAATTAAAGGTATGCCATAACTGCAATTGTCCTGCTGATTTGAAAATCGATGTTAAGTCATGGCATACCTCATTACTTTATATTTGCAGCATGGAAGCAGGCAAGACAAGTTATCCCAGAGAAAAGATCAGGATACTTTTTTTAGAGAACATCAGTGATGTGGCCGCAAAAAATTTCCGCCAGCATGGCTATGTGCAGGTGGATAAGATCAATAAAGCATTGACAGAAGAACAACTGATCCGGGAGATCAAAGACATACACATTCTTGGGATCCGTTCTAAAACAACGATCACAAAAAATATTCTTGATGCAGCAAAAAAATTGCAGGCTATTGGTTGCTTTTGCATCGGCGTGAACCAGGTGGATCTGAAAGCAGCGACAAAGAATGGAGTAGTGGTTTTTAATGCTCCTTATTCCAATACAAGATCAGTAGCAGAATTAGTGATCGGCGCTGCCATCATGCTCATCCGCCGCATACCGGATAAAAACAAAGCAGCGCATGAAGGCATCTGGTCGAAAGAGGCGAAAGGCAGTTATGAACTGCGGGGAAAAACGCTTGGCATAATCGGTTATGGAAATATCGGTTCACAGGTAAGTGTGCTTGCCGAGGCGCTTGGCATGAAAGTTATTTTTTACGATGTAGAAACAAAACTGCCATTGGGAAATGCAGAAGATGCAAAATCTTTGAAAGAATTATTAAGCCGTGCCGATGTAGTGACGCTCCATGTTCCTGATACTTCTCAGACAAAAAATATTATCAATAAAGCCAACCTGAAATATTTTAAAAAAGGTTCCATACTCATCAATTACGCAAGGGGAGAGGTGGTTGACCTGGAGGCGTTGCGCAGATCCATCTTGGATGGGCATATCGGCGGAGCCGCAGTGGATGTATTTCCTGACGAGCCTGAAAAGAACGGAGATAAATTTCAAACGCCATTGCAGAATTGTCCCAATGTTATCCTTACTCCGCATATCGGTGGCTCCACTGAAGAAGCTCAACAAAATATCGGAGAAGATGTGAGTATTAAACTGTTCAATTATTTAGAGAAAGGGATCACTATCGGCTCTCATACAGTTCCTGCACTGGCATTGCCTCCACAGGAAGGAGCACACCGCATACTGCATATTCACAGCAACGTACCGGGAGTTTTGTCAGAGATCAACACAGAGCTTTCCAAACATAATATCAACATACTTGCCCAATACCTGAAGACCAATGATGAGATTGGTTATGTAGTGCTGGATGTTGATAAAAAACTTTCTGCCCAGGCTTTCCAGTTGCTGAAAGAAGTGAAGCAGACAATTAAGGTGAGGATGTTATATTGATTTTTTAACCTTTAAATAAACAATTATGAGAAGCATTTTATTGTTGGGATTTTTTACTTTCTTTTTTTTACCGGCATGTAAAGACTCCAAAACAAAAGAAAAAGGCAGGTTTCCAGACGAAATTAGAAAAGAAGAATCTGATAAGAAACCTGGTTCTGAAAGCGGAAACAGCCAATTCAGTATTACTGCACCGGAAGGATGGACAAAAAAAGATACTTTTATGATGGGACAGCAGATAACTTTTTTAATATCCCCGCAAGAAGATCCCAGCGATGATTTTAAGGAGAATGTAAATGTGGTTACTGAAAAAACAGGGAGTATAAATATAAATGACTATTTGGACAAGAGCATTACTACCCTGAAGAATGTCTTGAATAACTTTGTCCAGGGGAATATATCTAACTTAAGCATAAATGGCTTAGAATTCAAAAAAATGCAGTATTCCCATGTTTATGGTGGTGTTCCGATTGATGTTGATGTTTATTTTACTGTAAAGGAAGGAATGGGCTATGTAATAACCGGCAGCGCCAAAGGAGGAACAATTTCCAAATGGGAGCCAAGGTTTGAGGAAGCTGTCCAATCGTTTAAAGTATATTAGAAATAACCCAATAGCGTTTGTAAAGCTTAGTATCTGATTCCTTTTCTCCGGTTAGATTTTATATTTTCAATAAATATTGAAAACAATGTAAATTTGGGGTATAAATGAAGGGACATGAAAATCGTAATTGTCGGTGCAGGATTTGGGGGACTCAGGCTGGCCCGTAAACTCAATAACAAAACCGGTATTGAAGTGATTCTCATTGATAAATTCAACTATCACCAGTTCCAGCCATTGTTTTACCAGGTAGCCACAGCCGGACTGGATGCCAGCAATATTTCTTTCCCGCTGCGCAAGGTTTTCCATAAAAGCAAAAATGTCAGAATAAGACTGGCTGAATTGAAGCAGGTAATAGCATCAGAAAATAAAATTATCACCGATGCAGAAGAGATAAGCTATGATGCACTGGTGCTGGCAATGGGAGCCGACACCAATTTTTTCGGCAATACACAGATAGAAAAAAATGCTTTCCCGATGAAATCAACCGTGGAAGCTTTGAATCTGTGTTTTCATCTGCTGCAAAATTTTGAAGCGACTCTTACCATTAAAGATCCAATCGAAATACAGCGCCGCATGAATATCGTTGTTGTTGGTGGCGGGCCAACAGGAGTGGAGGTGTCCGGTGCATTGGCTGAAATGAAAAAGTATGTATTGCCAAAAGATTATCCCGAACTGGATTTTTCTAAAATGAATATTTACCTGCTGGAAGGAGCAGCTAAGACTTTGGCGGCTATGAGTGAGAGATCATCCGTTCAATCACAAAAATATCTGAGTAGAATGGGGGTGAAGGTGCTTACAAATACATTGGTTAAAGATTATAATGGTCAAAATGTACAGTTGGGTGATGGCAATCTTATCCCCAGCAACACCGTGGTATGGGCTGCAGGCATTAAAGGTAATATTCCAGGTGGTATGGATAAATCCTTAATGGCCAGTGGCAATCGTATCAGGGCTGACCGGCATTGCAGGGTAATTGGGCAGAATAGTATTTATGTTATCGGCGACCTTGCCTATA
>JAHEZF010000200.1 GCA_023251215.1 Sphingobacteriales bacterium
AGGCCCGATCCAACGCTGTTTTTATCCCGGTAAATGGTTTGAGCCAATCGCAGCCAGAAGGAAATCTTTTTGGTAATATCATAGTTAAAATTGAAGTAATACCGAAACCCTTTATCAAAAAAAGCAGGAATAGAATAGCTGTACAACACATCATTTTCATAAGCATATATTCTGGAATTATATCCCCCGGTTTCGAAATATTGCAGCCTGAGAATCCCGGCATATGGTTTCAGCAATGGTTTATATATAAAATCAAAGAAAGTAAGAAATCCATTTTCTTTATTTACACCCTGCTTATCATACCACAATATTTCCACACGGTTTCGTAACATAAGTGAGGTATTGACTTTATAACTCACCTGGGTTCTCCAGTTTTGGCGGGGAATAGCTACAAGGTAATTGGTAACAGTATTGTTGTCCGGTTGGTTGGATTGTTTTGTTTCAACCCTGAATCTTGTAAACACTTCCACCTGCTTATCGGGTGTATAAGTTAATTGAGCCAAAAAATCTTTTCCATGGCTGGGTGCATCCACCAAATACTTCAGCCAGGGAAATTTATAAATATCGCCATAGGCATCTAGCCGCCAGCCAATAGCAGGACGGATTGTAATGCCTGCATAAAAACCGGTTTCATTAGTGGGGTAAGTGTTTTCAGTAAATGCATTTCCATTTACGGATTGAAATTCCTTACTTATGGTTCTTTGCAGTAAAGAAACATCAACCCGTGGATCAACACTGACCAGTAATCCATTCAAAAACGCTTTATCCTGGTTTTTATCCGTAGCGGCTTCTCCAAAAAAATGAAGGTTCTTATAAGTATAGCTGTAATCAATACTGAAGTTGTACCAGTTCCTGCCACTTATGGCATATAAGTTATACGGCTCATCTCTTTTCTGCACAGGCAGGGAAAAATTGTAATAGATGCCATTTAGTCCAATATGCCAGTGGCTGGGTCTGTATGTAACATTGCCGCCATAACTTGTTTGAGTAAGATTATTCCTGTCAGCATTTTCACTAACAGTACGGTGATAGCCTGAATTGAGAAATGAGGAAATGAAATCTTCATGATTTATAGTATCAGCTACAAAATTTGCACTCAACTTACGGATAGATACAAAAGCAGTGGCTTCGGCTCTTCCTTTTTTAATAGTAATACCGGCGCCACGATGAAAATAAAATTCCCCCGCAGAACAATACGGCCTGAGTATTGCCGATTGGCGTTTTATTCCCATTACATCCACACTTTTTTTAAAAGCAAGGCTTTGCCATTGTATCAACCCCTGTCCCATATTCACAGTAAAATCTCCAAGAGCTAATGATTGAATGATACCGATCTTCCGGGCAAACAAATGAAAAGAATAAAAATCAAACCCTTTGTTCTGTGCTCCTTTAAAAAATTGTTCTCCCGCATCTTTATCCCCCACCAGGCCATACTGCAATAAATTCCTGTATGTATAACGATACCTGATAAGAATTCGCTGGGGACTGCCCATGTATTTTGTTCCGGATGTGGATTTATCAAAACCATCTGATTTTTCCAGTACCTGTGACACACGGATGAGTAAACTATGTTCCCCATCCCGGAGTCTTTTGCCGGCTTCTTCTGCCAGGGAAACAGAAGATGCAATGGTAACAAAAGGCAATAATTTACGGATTGTAATAACATCCCAGGATGGCACCGCCTGTAATTCATAAATGTTAATCAGTTTGCCAAATAAATTACGGTAAGAAATAAGGTTGGCAATTTGCAGATCGGTTATTATTCTCAGTTGTTTTAATTCGTCAGCATCGGCTGTATTTAAATTGACCGGATTTTTCCTGAACTGTTCCAGTTCCTGCAAGTAAGAATCATCTTCAGTTTCAGCCTGGTCAGCGTCAGTTTGGTTTTCCAGTTGCTGTTCGGTGGCAGGAGGAATATCTTGCCCCCATCCCCTGAAGGGGTGGATGGATAACACTATACAAAAACCAACTGATATGATGAACGATTTAGTCAATTATTCTCTTTTTCAGATCCCCTGCCAGCTGGCGGAGATAGGGACACAAGAATTAATAGCCCCGGGGTAATGCCCAGTTGCGGATGATAGCTGCTGGTAACATCGAGACGCAGGGATTTCCATGTTAATCCAATGCCTATCCATCCTGATGATGTGGCGGTGGACATACCAACCCTTGCCAGTAATTGCGGAAGAAATTTATACTGCATCCCTGCATTTACATTCACCGGCTGATCTTCTTCCTTTTGTATTTCTGTACTGATAAAGAATTTTTCGGAAGCATCGTATCCCAAACCAACTGTGTAAACAGATGATAATTTTTCCTGATTGTTCTTTCCAAATTTGCCACCCACAGGATTATTGATATGAACACCGGCATGCAGTTGATCGGTCAGATGGAAGATTGTTCCCAGTTCAAAACTGATTGCCGATGCATTGCCATAGCCGGATATTTTTATCCCATGATAATTAAATTGAACACCTATATCCATTTTGGTTCCCAACTTTCTGCCATAAGCAAGCCCGAGTCGTGTTTCATTGTAATCAGTAAAACCATAGTAATTTGTTTTCAAACCAAAATTACCCGAGCTGGTTGGCAGCCCTATGGCCGCAGTATAATTATTAAGTTCATTGAGTAAAAATCTTCTTTCACCGTACACAGCAGCAGTTGTATTTTTTAATTGTGCCAATGCAGCCTGGTTGGCGGTAAAAGAAAATACATCAACATGGTTTAAGCTGTAAGCGCCAAGCCCTGTATAATTGGCCGAAATCGGTTTACGGAGAGTTTGAGCCGGCAATAATGATATTTTCAATAATACCAGGAAAAGCAGTAATAAAAATTTTTTTACCAAGCAATTCAATTTTATTGAAAGTTACATGGATGCTGTTGCGCAGCAAAATAAAAAAATACTTGCCGGATGGAGACCGTCAGACAAGAATTATCTTTGCGCCATGCAAATTTTAGACGGGAAAAAAACAGCACAATCCATTAAAGACGAATTGAAAATAGAAGTGGCCCGGTTAGCCAACGAGGGAAAGAAGATACCACACCTTGCAGCCGTACTGGTTGGCAGTAGTGGAGCCAGTGAAACCTATGTGGCTGCTAAAGTAAAAGCTTGTGGAGAAGTAGGATTTAAATCAACACTTATCAGGTTTGAAGATACTGTTGCTGAAATAAAACTGATGGATAAGATCATTGAATTAAATAATGATCCTGATGTAGATGGCATCCTGGTACAACTGCCTTTGCCCAAACACATTTCATCTGAAAATATTATCAATGCCGTTGACCCTGATAAAGACGTAGATGGTTTTCACCCGGTAAGTATTGGCAAAATGGTACAGGGATTACCCACTTTTATCCCGGCAACACCACATGGCATCATGCTTTTGCTGAAACATTATAAAGTGGACACCAGGGGCAAACATGCGGTGGTCATCGGCCGTAGTAATATTGTGGGAAGACCGATGAGTATTTTATTAAGTGGAAACAGCAACCCCGGCAACTGCACAGTTACTATCTGTCATTCACAAACAAAAAATATAAAAGAACTTTGCCTGCAGGCCGATATTATTGTGGCCGCAATGGGTAAACCCGGATTTGTAACAGGCGATATGGTAAAAGATGATGCTGTTGTTATTGATGTGGGTATTACAAGAACAGCCGACAGCACTAAAAAAAGCGGGTATAAATTAATAGGTGATGTTCACTTTGAGTCGGTGGCGCCAAAATGCTCTTTTATTACTCCTGTTCCCGGTGGTGTGGGGCCAATGACGATTGCTGCTTTGTTGAAGAACACATACAAGTCCTGCATACAAAAGAATTAAGATGAACAAAATTGAAAGAGATTTTGAGACAATGATAAAGGAACCGGTTCATAACATTCCATTACTTCCCGTAATGGAACACTTCTACACAATACAGGGAGAAGGTTTTCACCAGGGCAGGGCTGCCTACTTCATTCGCCTGGGTGGTTGTGATGTGGGTTGTGTGTGGTGTGATGTGAAAGAAAGCTGGGACGCAGAGAAACATCCCTTATTGAAGATTGAAAATTTAAAATTGAATATTGAGAGGACTCCGGCTAAAATTGTTGTTATCACTGGTGGTGAACCATTGATGTATGATTTAACCACATTGACAAAA
>JAHEZF010000201.1 GCA_023251215.1 Sphingobacteriales bacterium
AATGGGCCGGGTCACCAGATTCTCGATGTCTTTGGGTGAATTGCCGACATACACAGTAGTCACGGAAATAGTTGGTACCACAATATCCGGGAATTGCTCTTTCGGCATGGAGTTGAACTTCGTCAATCCATAAATTGTAATAAGGATGGCGATAATATATATAGCTGTTCTGTTGTCGATAGCCCAATTGGTAGGTCTGAATTTCTTTTTTGCCTTGTCGTAACCTTTAGTAACAGCATTTTTCAGTTCTGATATCATAAATAATTTTTTTATCGGCTTTTGTACTACTATGATCGTCCCTTGCGTCGCACACTTGTACGTTCTGTAATTCTATTCAGCAATGTTGAACCCACTACGGGGTTCCGAAAAATCTCTTCATTTTATATCTACCAACATTTAGCCCCTACGGGGCTATAAATAACTTTTCATTTTTATTTCTACTCAACTTCATCATTCATTATTTCTTGTTCATCTGTTCGATATTCTTAAACCATTCCGCCCCTACGGGGCTCATCATATTTTGAACAAAAAACATAGTATTAAGAACTCTTCGTACTAAGTCTCCCCTTTAGGGGGACAGGGGGTCTATTTTCCCGTAGTTACCGATTGTCCATCATATACGGTCTGGTAACCTTCTGTGATTATCAGTTCGCCATCAGTGAGTCCGCTTTTAATTTCAATAATGCCATTATAAACTTCCCCTACACTTACCTGTTTTTTTCTTGCCAGCATTTTATCCCCGGTTACTTCCATTACATATACATATTTTCCTTTTTCGTCAGACTGCACCACGTTTACAGGAACTGCGATTGTAGCATTTACTTTATAATCCAGGATCTTCATGATAGCTGTCTGATTTGGTTTTAACATCGGATCAGAAGGGAGTTTTGCTTCTGTTGTAAACGACCTGTTTATAGGATGAATAGATGCGCCAATCATGCTTATCGAAGTTTGATATGGCGGCTTACCCGTTTCCGGTACTATCACTTCCACCTTATCCCCTTTTTTAACTCTTGCTATATAATTCTCCGGCACTTCAGTTACTATTTTCAGGCTGCTGCTATTAATAATTCTAATCTGTGGTGATGACGATGACCCTCCATTAAATATTTCTCCTTCTCTTACATTCACTTCATCCGCTACTCCTGAAATGGGGGCATATACAAAAGATGTCTGCCAGGTTTCGCCCAGGGTGGCCACCTGTTTTTTCATGGCATCCACATTATTTTTAGCAGTTACCAGTTGCACTTCCGTTCCAATACCCTGGTCCCATAAATTTTTCTGGCGGTTATAAATATTTTCTGCATAGGCTAACTGCACTTTCAATCCTTCCATTTGTTCCAGCATGATTGCATCGTCTAATTTTGCCAGCAGTTGTCCCTTTCTTACCACATCGCCACGGTTTACATATAATTGTTTTACCTGCAAAGGCATGCCACGGGGTGTTACATACACTATATCATTTGCATCGATCTTACCCTGCAGTTCTATATAATGAGTAAAATCCTGTTCCCGCAGTGTATCCACCGATACTAATTTCTGTACCTGCTGCGAAGCTGTAGGGTCTGCTTTGGCAATTTGTTCTTCCAACTGGCGGATATCAGCATCCAGTTTATTTTTTTCTTTCTTCAGTTTTTCCAGTTTTACTTTCATATCGCCGGAATCTCCTTTCTTGTCTTTGGCGCCGCTGCCACAACCGGCAATGATTATTCCAGAAGTTATCAGCAGTAAAACAAAAATCTTTTTCATAATAATTTATTGTAATAGTGATTGAATTATAATTTTCCCAATGCTTTCAGATAACTCACTTTGGCGATGATGGCATCATAAAGTGATCTAAAATAATTTGACTGTGCCTGCTGCAGATCAGTATCCGACTGCAGAATTGCAAAGCTTGATCCCAGCCCTGCTTCATATTTTTTCTTTTCGGTATTGTATATTTTTTCCGCCAGTTTCATATTCTCATCCTGCATGTCCATATTAAGAATGGCATTGGTGAGTGTATTCTTTGCAACCGTTTTTTCCAGGTCAATTCCTTTTTTGGCCTGCTCCAATGTGTTCTCCACTTTTTGAAGAGTAAATTTTGATTGCTGAATTTTGAATTTTTTTGAAAAACCGTCAAAAATGGGAATGGTAACACTAAGCCCGATCTGGTTTGCATTGTACCAAAACCAGGGCTTATTGCCTGCATTTGCAGCGGCAGAACTGCGTTGCCCGGTTTCCTGAAAGCCATAAAAGGCAGCTACGGTAGGAAAATAAGAAAGCTTATGTCTTTTTATATCATATCCCTGCAGTTCTTTTGCTTTATTCAAAAACTTTATTTCGTTACGATCTTCATAGGTAAAACTTTCATCCAGCAATCCTTCTTTAATTTGTGACGGCGTCAATGTGTCTTTTAAAACAATAGTGTCGGACTGCGACAGGCCCAAAGTCATCTTTAGTGCTGCATAACCAATGGCTATACCATTATTCAGTTGGTTTTCTATCGCCTTTGTATTGTTGAGAGAAACGGTGGTTTTATCAATATCCAGCTTTTCAACGAACCCGTTTTTAAACATCACTTCCATATCATGCGACAGTTTTTGCAGCCGCTTCAAACTTTCCCGGACAAACCATAATTGTTTTTCGCCAATAAGAACAGCGTAATAACTTTTATATACGGCTTCACGAACCTTGTCTTCGGTCACTTTTATCTGCAAGCCGCCTGATTCAAGCAAAGCTCCTCTTGCCTGCAGACCTACAAACACCTGTGGTTCAAATAAAAGTTGCTGAACCGTAGCGCCCATGCCAACATTCCAGGGAGAAAAAAAGGAGAAGTTTCTTACGTTGAACTGCCCATCGGCAGTTATGGTATTGCCGTTGCCATCTTTTACTCCTTCCTTTTTCAATACATCATAAATAGATAATTCCGTTGCGTCGGGAAATTGTATCAGCGGCAATGTCAGATAATGATTGCCCTGTAATGTTCCTGACAGCTGTGGAAAGGCTGCAGCAGTAATTTCCTTATTTCTTGCTTCGGCAATTTTATAATCCAGCCGCACATTTTTCAGGTCGATTACATTTTTAAAAGCAATATCCACAGCTTCTTTAATGCCGATCTCGTACCGTTGCTGTGCCAGGGCTGCACCGCCCAACAGCAAAAAGACGATCACTCCGTTGCTATAAAACCATTTTCTTCTCATGAGATGTTGATTTTTTTTCCTGTTTGTATTTCAGAATCAGTTTATGACCTTTCAGTGTAGCAAGGCCATAGAGATAATGCTCAATAATTTCCTGGGTTACATCCACCAGTTTATATTTCTTTGGTGGAAACACGAACATATTGAATGCGATCATCATTGACTCCAGGCGGAACCTGGATAATACATCTACATTGATTTCCGGCCTGAATAACTCTTCCCTGATGCCCCTTTCAATATTTTTCCTGATCACATCCATCAAAAATTCGTTTTTATGGTTTAAGAATTTCTGAAAAGAAGAAACATGAAATTTTTCAAGGTCATGCAGCACCATTGGGTTCATATTCCGGAATTGATCTGCAATCTGTTCCATGATATTAAAAATTTCATCTACGGCATCCCTTGAGCGGCGGTTACTGTCCAGGCAATCCAGCCTGTATCGCATAAGTTCTTTGTCCACCACGGCTTCCACCAACTCATCCTTATCGGTAAAAAACTGGTACAGGGTTTTTTTCGACATGCCCAACTGTATGGCAATATCATCCATGGATACTGACCGGATGCCATACTGCATAAACAGTTCATCCGCCTTGATCTGTATTCTTTCTTTTATATCCATTTCTTAAAATTGCGGGACAAAACTAAGGAAACTTTGGTCGTTACCAAAGTTTCCACCGGAATTTTTCTACCATTCGCCGAAAAGCCTGAGCTCTGCAGGCTATATTTTTTACGCTACCTTAGCCTGTAAATCAATTCCATGAATAGTCCCCCAAAGGCAGCAGGAAAGGGCACTTTAAAAAAATTGTTCCGTTATTTTATCCAGGGAATCATTATTCTGGCTCCCATTGGCGTTACGGCCTATGTTTTGTATTGGCTTTTTGATAAGGTTGATAATATCCTGCGGCCTTATGTAAACATACCCGGCCTGGGGTTTGTCATC
>JAHEZF010000202.1 GCA_023251215.1 Sphingobacteriales bacterium
TCCATAAACTTTCAGCCTTGCTATACCGCCATCCGGATAAATATTTAACCGCACATGAGTATAAATGTTTTTATCTGTTATTTCATAAAAATTTTGAGCGCCGGGTTGAAGCGGGGATTTGGGAAGTATTTCTTTCCAATCTGCTTTTTCCAACTCTTTAAAAGAAGACGACAATACATTTATTGCTTCTAAAGAAGCTTCCGGAGGATGATTACCAAGAAAGTGGTTGGTGTCTATATCCAGGCCATGTATTTTTCCTGAAGTGGCAAGCTGGATAATACACCAGTCGTGCCCCGGGGTTCTTTTTCTTCTTGATTCCCATCCATCCATCCATTTGCCATGGTCTGTGTATTTATCTGCAATAAAAATACCGCGGCCCGGTTTCAATAAGTTTTCTTTCCCCGCAAAGAAATCATCACTACACAATAGCGCTTTGCCACCTATTCGTTCCGCTGCCAGGTCTGTTAGTTTTGTAAAGGATGGTTCTGTCGTATTGCTCATTCCGCAAATAAAATTTTCCCTCTGTTCAAATGTAAAAATTTTCCATCAGCATAAACTTTTTCTCCGCTTAAATACGTTTGCTCCACCACTCCATATAATTCTTCATTAAGATACGGAGTGTTCTTATGTCTATGGTGAATCATTTCCTCTTTTACTACAAACTTTTTTTCCGGGTCCCACACCAATAAATCAGCGTCATATCCTTTTTGAATTTTCCCTTTTGCTTTTTGTAGTCCCGGTAATATCGAAGGGTTGCCACATAGCCATTTTGCTATATCATTAAGGCTACATCCATGTTTCCGGGCAGCCGTCCACAAAACAGGTAATGCAAGTTGTATAGAAGAGATGCCGCCCCATGCTTTCACAAAATCACCACTTACCAGTTCTTTCATTTCCGGCGGGGCAGGAGAATGATCAGTAGCCACAAAATCAATAACCCCCTCTTTCAATGCCTGCCAGAGTTTTTCATTATTGAATTTTTCCCTGATCGGCGGCGCACATTTGAATTGTGTTTGTCCTTCCTTAATTTGTCCTGCATTGAAATATAAATAGTGTTGCGCCGTTTCCACTGTTATTGGCAAGCCTTTTTGTTTAGCTTTTGAAATCTGTTCTATTGAATCCGCCGATGACAAATGAACAATATGTGTCCGACATCCGTATTCTTCACACAACCGGATCATTAATTTGATGGCATCGTCTTCCCATTTGTTTGGACGGGAAGAAAGATAATTTTGATATGACTGTTTATTACTGGTTACCCTTTGCTGATTATCACTTATTTCGCAGTGGACCAATAGAGGAAGACCCCGTTTTGCAATAATTGGCATTGTTTTTCTCAGGTCTTCTTCGGTCACATTCGGAAATTCATCAATACCCGAATGAGTGAGAAAGGCTTTGAAGCCCAATACTCCTTTTTCAATTAATGGCTCAATTTCTTTTTCATTTCCCGGAACTACACCTCCCCAAAATCCGCAGTTGCTGTTCAGCTTACCCTGTGTGGCTTTTATCTTTTCTTCAAATGCGTTTATCGTTGTTGTTACCGGTAATGCGTTCAATGGCATTTCCACCAAAGTAGTAATGCCTCCCGCAATCGCAGCTTTTGTTGCTGAGTTAAAACCCTCCCAATTTGTTCTGCCCGGCTCATTAATATGCACATGCGGGTCAATTATTCCAGGCATCAGCGCTTTATCTCCAACATCAATTACGGGAAAATTTCCATCCGAAAAGTTCGTGACCACATCTGCAATTTTTCCGTCTTTTATTAATACAGCTGCCTTTTTAATACCCCCCGGAGTAATGGTATTATTACTTATTATGGCCGACTCAATCATATTAAAAGAAGATGAACAGTAAAAATAGAAAACAATTTTTTACTTTGGTGCTAATCAATGGCCCTAATCCTGCTTATATTATTTACTGCAATACTTGTGATGCTCATCATCATGACCTACCGTTTTCATGCCATTTCAAAAAAACAAGCCGGAGATGAACGCCGCCGGGAAAAGACAGCGCTGATACAAGATTGGATCTATGCTGCAATTGTTTTCAGCATTCTTGCTATCATCGCCAGTATTTATTTTTTGGTAAAAGGCACAGTTTATGAAGGGCATTTAATGGAATGGCTTAACATCGTAGTCCGTGTCATGCACTTCACTTTTGGCATAGCATGGATAGGAGCATCTTTCTATTTTGTTTTCCTGGAGAATGCACTCAACCGAACTGAGAACGTAAGAGACGAACTTGCCGGCAATCTCTGGGCTATACACGGCGGCGGTTTTTATTATTTAGAGAAATATAAAGCAGCGCCAAAGATTATTCCCAGGCGCCTGCATTGGTTCAAGTATGAAGCCTATTTTACCTGGGTATCGGGTTTTGCTTTGCTTTTCATCATTTATTATTTCAATGCATCAGCCATGCTCATTGATGTCAATGTAATGAAGCTGACAGTGCTGCAGGCAATTGGTATTAGCATCGGTTCTTTTATCGTTGCATGGTTTATTTATGATCTGCTCTGTAAATCAGCAATTGTTAAAAAGCCAATTCTGTTTGTTCTCATTGGTATTATTATATTAACCGGTTTTGCCTGGTTTTACAGTCATGTATTCAGCGGCCGGGCAGCATTCATACATTTTGGTGCCATGATCGGCAGCATCATGGTAGCAAATGTATTTTTTGTCATCATTCCTTCGCAAAAGGCAATGGTGAATGCAGCGAAGAAGGGGCAACTGCCTGATGCAACTAAAGGTATGAATGCTTTAAGAAGATCCATCCACAACAACTATTTTACATTACCGGTATTGTTTGTGATGGTGAGCAATCATTTTCCCAGTACTTTCGGGAATCAATACCAATGGATCGTGTTGGCTGCTATCAGTATTGGCAGCGCCGGCATTAAACATTGGCTCAACCTGCGGGAACAGGGCCGGCTGAGTGTATGGATATTGCCTGCGTCGGTATTGATCCTTTTGGCAACGGCATATATAACAGCGCCAACACCATCCAACGCTAAATGCAAAGAAGTAAGTTTTGCTGACGTAAACAATATTATTCAGCGGCGATGCGCCAACTGTCACTCATCCAAACCCACGGATAAAGTGTTCACGACTGCCCCCAATGGTGTGAAATATGATACACCACAAGAAATTGTTGCGAAGAAAGACCTCATTATGCAACGGGTGGTGGTCACCAAAACAATGCCCCAGAATAACAAGACCAATATGACACCCGAAGAAAGAGAAATTATCCGCTGTTGGATCGAAACAAGAGCTCCGGTAAAATAGAAGAGAAAAAACATGTGGCCTGCTACATTGCCAATGAGAGTTTTTGTCAGGCTGCTTCTCCTAAGTATTATAATGCTTACAGTCAATTTTTGAAATGTTGTTTATGCTTTTACTCCCGGTTAGCTGAAAAATTTCTTTTGGAGTGAACGATAACACTAAGCAATGTTTTGAATAATGCCAGTAATGCAAAGCGGCGTTTATATGCGTGCTGGTTATATCCTTTAGACTAGGGTTCATTCTGCCAATTATATTAACTTTAATAGTTAAAGAAGAAAAATTGTGATTCGTTTTATTCTTAATGAGAAAGAAGTTACGACTGATTTGCCACAAGGGATGGTGTTGCTGGATTTTATCCGCTATCATCAGCATCTCACAGGCACCAAGATTGGTTGCCGCGAAGGTGATTGCGGCGCCTGCATGGTGTTGGTTGGCGAATTGAAGAACGGCGAATTGTATTACCAATCTATGACCTGTTGCCTGATGCCGTTGGGTAATGCTCACGGTAAACATATCGTAACCATCGAAGGGATCAATATGGATGGGCTGAATCCTGTTCAGCAGGCGATGGCGGATGAAGGAGCAACGCAGTGCGGATTTTGTACACCGGGTTTTGTTGTATCGTTAGCAGGATTCTGTTTGAATGAAAAAGAAGCAACAACACAAAATGCAATTGCTGCCGTAGATGGAAACATCTGCCGCTGCACCGGATATAAATCCATTGAAAGAGCTGCGGGTCGCATTGCAGAAATAATGAAGGAAAAAAATGGCGGGGCGCCGGCTCAATTTGTTGCCAGAAAAAAAATTTTACCGGTATATTTTATTTCAATAAAAACCC
>JAHEZF010000203.1 GCA_023251215.1 Sphingobacteriales bacterium
TGTAGATGATGAGATGGATCTGGAAATGCTGATCAAGCAGAAGTTTCGCCAGAAAATACGGGAACATCTTTATGAATTTGTTTTTGCGGCAAATGGTAAGCTTGCGTTGGAACAACTGGAACAACATCATGATGTGGATATAATTTTATGTGATATCAATATGCCGGAGATGGATGGGCTTACCTTTCTTTCCAAACTGAATGAACAAAAGAGTTTATTGAAATCGGTTATTGTTTCAGCATACGGCGATATGGAAAATATCCGTACAGCGATGAACCGTGGCGCATTTGATTTTATTACCAAACCGGTAAATTTTGAAGACCTCGAACTCACGATGGAAAAAACTTTAAGACATGTGTATCAGATGCGGGAAACCATGAAGGCCATAAAGGAAAATAACATACTTAAAATGTATGTGGATGAAACCGTACTCAATTTTATGGGAAGCCGTGAATTTGAATCCTCGCTGATGGCGAATGAAACAGTGGAAGCTACTGTTGCATTTATTGATATTTGCAGTTTTACCACCATCAGTGAAAATGAAACGCCGGATAGAGTGGTGAAGCTGCTGAATAATTATTTTGATGTGATGGTGAAAGAGATCATTGCGCAGGGCGGCCAGGTGGATAAATTTATTGGCGATGCTATCATGGCGGTTTTTCGCGGCGATTATCATCTTGACAGAGCTATTGACGCCTGTCTTGCTGTAAGAAAAAGAATTGAAGAATTACCCAACGAAACCGGCAATATATTTTTTGCACCCAAAGTTTCTATAGGAATCAACAGCGGCGAAATGGTTTCGGGTAATATTGGTTCCGGCAATCTGCGCCGGTTGGATTACACAGTTATTGGTGATGCAGTAAATATAGCTCAGCGATTACAAACTGCTGCCGGAGAAGGACAGATTGTAATAAATGAATCCGCTTACGAAAAAGTAAAAGAATCTTTTAACTGCCGCAAAGTAGGTGAAGTGAGTTTGAAAAATAAAGCCAATCCGATAGTGATATATGAAGTGATGGATTAATAATTCACTCAAAGAGTCATATAAGTCACATTAGTCAAATATGATCTGTATGATATATATGACTTCTTTGACCCTCCTGACTCACAACCCCAGCACCTGTCTCAGTTTCACATACCCATTTCTGCTCACTGGCACCTTAGCTCCTGTGCGAAGAATGGCTACATGATTATCTTTTTCGTAAGGATCAATTCTTGTGATCTGTTGTATGTTGACGATATAAGAACGATGGGAACGGACAAAATGCTGTACATCCAATACCTGTTCAAAATGATTCATGGTTTTATTTTTCAGAAAATAACCTTCTTTGGTGTGCACCTTCACATAATCGTCCGCTGCCTCTAAATAAAATACATCCTGCACAGGAATGATCTTTATTTTAGTTCCATTCTTTACTACAATGCGCTGACTCTGTGCCGGCGATTGCGAAGCAGTTTCCAATAACTCCTGAGTTGTTTTTTCCTGCGATACATTTTTTTGCCCCATCCCCGCCTGAACGGCTAAAGCGGGCAGGCATTTCTGAATGGCTTTGTCAAAGCGTTCCTGATTAAAAGGCTTGAGCAAATAATCTACAGCATGTGCTTCAAATGCTTTAATAGCATATTCATCAAATGCGGTAGTAAAAATTACTGCCGGGGGATTATCAAGCAGCTCCAGCATTTCAAAACCGTTGATCTTGGGCATTTGAATATCCAGAAATATAAGATCGGGCTGGTGAAGCTGAATCGCTTTTAACCCTTCCAGCCCGTCATTGCATTCCTGAACCATTTCCAGGTACGGATGCTTTTGTAAATATTCTTTTACAATGCTTCTTGCCAGGGGTTCGTCGTCTATGATGATCACTTTCATCTTGTTATTTTTTATTTAGGTGTCAGACACTCTTCGAGATGTCAGACACCTGAGGAATTTTCACTGTAGTTGTAAAGATATTTTCTTTTGTTTCTGTAGCCAGCAGGTCGCTTCTTCCAAATAATAAATACAATCTTCGTTGAACTGATGTTAATCCAAATCCTGTTCCCTGGCTGGATGTTGAAGTTTCCGGATCAAAAGGGTTGCTGACGCTGACAATAAGATTATTTTCTTCTCTTCTTGTTTGTATGCTGATTTCCGTTTCTCCGGTTGTATCATACAACCCGAATTTGATGGCATTCTCCACAATTGGCTGAAGCAATAATGCTGGCAATTTCATTTGTCTTGTCATTTCATCACTCTCAATAACGGTAGCGAGACGATTGCCGAAACGAACCTTTTCAATATCGAGATATAATTGCAGGTATTGCAATTCTTCCGCAAGAGTCATCTGCTCATGCTCTTCTTTTTTTATTGTACCTCTTAAAAAATCAGAAAGCTGCTGCACCATTTTTCTTGCTTCTTCAGGTTTTATGCCAATTAATGCATTGATCGAATTTAAACTGTTGAATAAAAAATGCGGCTGTAGTTGTTGCCTTAACTTGAATAGCTCGGCTTCTTTCGCTAACTTTTCCGCATCCTGTTTTCTTTTTTCATTTTCCTGCTGCTCTTCCCAGTTGTACCAGATAACAATGACCAGCGTAACACAACCTAACAACAAAAGACCAATGCTGGAACGGGTGATCAGTGAACGATTAAGAAATAAAGTATAGCCATCAATATGTCCAAGAGATAATATCAGCAACCACCTGCTCAATACTAACCATATTCCGGCCAGAAATACACACCAGACCAGGATATTCAAATAATTTTCCCGGCGGGGAATGTAAAAGCGAAGTGTATTCATCATCAGCAGGCAAAAAACAAAAAGAATTCCGCTACTGATAAGACTGTCAACAACGGACACATTCCATGACCAGCCGTACCACTTCAGTACAAAAGTCGTATCTGCTATCACCACCAGCCAACTGATGATGAAGATGTTTCTGAAGCGTGCTACAGATAATGGAGATTTCGCCATTTGATCAAAAACTCTTTATATCAATACCGCCGAAGATTACGGTTCCTTTCAGTGTTAACACTTTTCCGGTGGGTTCATTTATTGCCGGCATGGCTCTTTTATCTTCAATACCGCCGAAGATGACTGCTGCATCCGATTTCACCGTCCAGTTGGAAGGGACTATGAGTTTGGTTCCGCCAAAAATTGTGGTCATTTCAATTATTGCTTCTCCATTAATATCAGCCCGGCTCAAATCCAATTCTGTTCCACCAAAAATGTTGACGATCTCGCCACCTTTAAAATTTTTGGAAAGAATATTTTTTTTGGCTCCGCCAAAAACAGAAGTGGCATTTACATAATCTTCTTTGCTGTCCGTGGCTTTAGGATTGATCAGTGGATCGGCGGGTATACCGGAATCGGAAGAACTTTTTTTTTCGTCAAGCTCCCAATGCCAATGTCGCCGCGGCCGGAAAATAAAAAACAAACCTATGATGATCATCACCAGCGGCCATGTATAGCGCCGCATTTCAATATCAGGATATATGTGATCTGCGAGAAATGCACCGCCGATCAATATCAATATCAGCCAGGTGATACCGTAAAAACTGTGACGGATTCCAATAAACATTCCTAATGCTATCAAAAGCATGGGCCAGCTAAATACCCAATATGGAAGCGGGACCAGTGCAGCTTTGAGAAATGCCACAACGCCGATCAGAAGTATAAATATGCCGGTCCATACATTTCCTTTCATGTGCACTCCGGCCATCATGTAGCCCCGTCTGTCGCGGATCTTTGATCTCCATTCTTCTCTCATTCTTCTTCTTTCTTCTCTTCTGCTTTCAAAGTCTGTCATAGTAATAAAATTTTATTCAAAATTATGGGTTGAATAGCAAATGATCAATGGGAAATGGGTGATACAACATCAAAAATCGGTGAATGGGGGAAAATACACGGCGAAAAAATGAAGTAAAAAAACTGCAGCCCAAATGAATGGACTGCAGCACGAATTATTGGATCATTGTTATTTCTCAAAGGGTGGAAAAGAAGTTAGCCGGATAAAAACGGGCATTAGGATAATGAAGTGCTCCAGTTTAAATGGTAAGGATCATTTTTTCCCTTGATGCAGGTAAACAAAAAGCAGGTAATAAAAGGCATATTGATATGTTCTTCGATAG
>JAHEZF010000204.1 GCA_023251215.1 Sphingobacteriales bacterium
TACCATCTTCCCATTTTACAGTTTCTTTAGATGCCGCTGTTGAACGGCTAAGAAATGAATGACCATTACTCATATCTCTGAAAACTACCAGCCGGTAATTACCGGGGTGTATGCCCTTTTTCATAAATCTTTGGTTTTATAGATCGTACGCATGTCCCGCTTCCAGCGGGAGATTTTGATCTACAATTTTTTAATAATTTTATCGGGCAGCAAAGGTAGGCGCTGAATGCTTTATGTCCAAATCTTATTGATCGTTAGGTATAAAATACGAAAGCATCAGGTTTTGTTCCTATGCATGCTTGCGCATGCATATTCTCTTATCTGATGCTTTCCGGAGTAGCTTCCATCTTTTGAGGGACTTCCGCTTCCCCTTGCATTCTTTTTGTTTCCAAAAATCGTGCAGTTGTAAGGCGAATATAGGTTCTCGTATTAATCTGACCCAAATATTTATCCCTTTTGATATGCACCTCTTTTCCACCTTTTTGTCAACACAAAAATTGAAGTTAACCAGTATTATTAAGAACTTATCCCCGCATATTCACATATTGTAAAGGAATACCGGTATTGCTTCCTTTGCAAAGCTGAATAACCGCCTGGAGATCGTCAATTTTTTTACCCGCCACCCTTACAAGATCATCATTTATTGATGCCTGCACCTTCATCCCTGAATCCTTTATCAGCTTTACAATTTTTTTTGCATCTTCCTGTAGTAACCCATTTCTCACTGTTGCTTCCTTTTTCCAAACTTTGCCACTCTGGTAACCTTCTTTACCCAGGTCAAATGCCATCGGGTCAATACCCTGTTTGTGTGCACGGCTTACCAGCACATCAATTAACTGGCGCATCTTCATATCATCTTCTGTTTCGATATTGATCTTAAAATCTTTCTTATTCAGATCAATCACCACATGACTTCCTTTAAAATCAAACCGGTTGGTGATCTCTTTGGCAGTTACATTTACAGCATTATCCAATGCCTGAATATCAACTTTTGAAACTATATCGAATGATGGCATAATTTTTATTTGTACCAAAAATAGAAATTTTAAACGCTGAATTTTAAAAGATTTTAAACGATCAAAATAACCCATGCTGACACGATAGAATCCATTCTTTACTCAGACTTTTTTATAGAATAAAAAGTGAAAAATTAATCCATCTCTTCTTCCCGTACAATCTTTGCTCAATTCCTTTAGTTTCTCCTTTCATCCTTATTGTTGGTATTGAATTTGCCTGAAGGGGACGATTGTCTATTTTTACACATAAATAGCTAAGCCTGAAGAGATTTAAAAAAATACTGCTTTGGTTCATTCTATCGCTTTTGTTTCTGATAATAGCTGTATGGATATTTATTCATACTCCTTTCGGGCAAAACTGGATAGCCGGGCAGGTGACTAAACGCTTTTCCCGTGACCTGCAGACCAAGATCACCATTAAGCATGTTGATTTTTCTCTTTTCAACAGGATGCATCTCGTGGGTGTATTGATCGGGGATCGCAGCAGGGATACTTTGTTATATGCAGGCGACCTGAAGGTTCGCATTACGGACTGGTTCTTTTTTAAAAAAAATATTGAATTAAAATATGTCGGGCTGGATGATGCTTTGATAAAATTTCAGCGAACCGATTCAGTCTGGAGCCAGCAATTCCTGTTTGATTATTTTTCTTCCCCTTCCGGCGACTCAAAAAGTAAGGAGGGTATCCGGCTAAATCTCAAAAAAACAGAACTGAAGAATGTAACATTGATAAAAAAAGATGCATGGCTGGGTGAAGATGTGACCATTCACCTGACCGCCCTGAATTTAGATGCAAATGAGATCAATTTCTCAAAGAAGATCGTTGAAGCCAGTTCTCTTACTATTGACCAGCCTTTTGTAAGCATTTCTAATTATAAAAAAAATAAACCGCCCACTGCAAAAAAGGACAGCGTTAAGAATAATGCTGTCGATTCTTTATTAATATGGAACGAGGCTGGCTGGGCGATGCACCTGGATAAATTAGAAATCAGGAATGGAGTTTTTAAAACCGATAAACAATCTGGCAAACCACTACATACTTTATTTGACGGTAAACACATTGAATTTGACAGTATCAATGCCGGTTTAACTAATATTCGCTGGAACAAAGACACAATTACCACTCAGCTTGACCTGAAAACAAAAGAACAGAGTGGTTTTGAAGTGAAGAAACTGTTGGCTGATGTTAAACTAACACCACGTGAAATGGCATTCAATGAACTGGATATTACAACCAACAAAAGCACCATCCGGAATTATTTCCGGATGAGTTACGATGATTTCAGCGACATGGGCGATTTCATTCACAAGATAAAGATGCAGGCAAACTTTGCCGGTTCAGAAATTAACAGTGATGATATCGCCTTCTTTGCCCCCGGAATGAAGAATTGGAAAAAGAAGATCTCTGTAAAAGGAAGTGTAAGAGGAACTGTGGATGACCTGATGGGTAAAGAAATGCTGGTACAGGCTGGCAACAGTACGTTGCTCAATGGCGACATCAGTCTTACCGGTCTGCCCGATATCAATCAAACTTTTATTGACTTTAAAGCAAATGATTTCCGAACCACTTATTCGGATGCTGTAACTATCCTTCCTGTTTTACATAGGGTAACATTCCCCGACCTGTATAAAATTCAATATATCAGTTTCACCGGCAGCTTTACAGGTTTTATACGTGATTTTGTTACGTTTGGAACCATTAAAACCAACCTGGGCACTGTAAAAAGCGACCTGAATATGAAACTGCCGCGGGGGAAGGAACCACTTTATTCGGGAAATATTTCCACCGACAACTTCAAGTTGGGAGAATTTTTAAATGATCCAAAGATCGGAGCCATTGCCATGACAGGTGTGATTAAAGGAAAGGGGTTCAGCGATAAAACCCGTAATGTCATGCTGGACGGGACAGTAAATTTTGTGGATTATAATAATTACCGCTACAATAATATTACTGTAAAAGGAAAGCTGGATAAATATTTGTTTGATGGTTTTGCATCTATCAATGACGAAAATGCTGACCTGACTATGAATGGCATAATTGATTTCAACAGCAAGACACCCAAATTCGATTTTATTGCCGATACACGAAAAGCCAACCTGAAAAAACTGAACCTCACCGACAATGATCTTGCTTTCAAAGGAAGATTCAATCTTGATTTTTCCGGCAGTAATATTGATAATTTTATCGGCACGGCAAGGATCAGCGATGCAGAATTGACCAAAAACGGCGACCGCCTACCACTTGATTCACTCATTCTTTCATCATCAATTGTAAATAATGAAAAAGTTCTTTCGGTCAGTTCCAACGAATTTACCGGAACGATCAACGGCGATTTTAATATCTATGACCTGCCCAATGCTTTCCAGCTATTCCTGAATAAATATTACCCGGCCTATGTAAAACCTCCGGACAGATACCCGAAAAATGAATCATTCCATTTTGACATTACCACACAATTTGCAGAAGATTTTATTAAGCTGGCCGATTCAAGCCTTTCTGGTTTTAATTACAGCCATTTATACGGCGACCTCAATTCAGGACTAAATGAAATGAATCTGACTGCGGATATTCCTCAATTCAAATTCAATAATTACAGTTTTGATAATATAAAACTGCTTGCTCAAGGCAATTTTGACAGCCTTTCTTTAACTGGCTTGGCGAACAATATAATCATCAACGACAGCCTGAATATTCCCCAGGCCATTTTTAAGGTCACTGCACACAATGATTCTTCATATGTAAGCATTGTTACAGGCGCCAATCAAAAAGTGGAAAAGGCTAACCTGAACGCATTGGTGCTTACTTACGACGACGGCGTGAAAATTGAATTTGACCCGTCAACATTCAGCATTAATGGTAAGACATGGTACATTGATGAAAATGGTGAGCTTGAATTCAGGCGCAGTAATCCGGCAAGCGGGCAACTGGTATTGCGGGAAGGAGAACAAAAGATCATGCTGAAAACACAACCATCGGTTACCGGCAACTGGAATGACCTGAAAGTGGAATTGACAAAAGTGAATATTGGCGATCTGTCGCCTTACTTCCTTTCAAAAAATCGGTTAGAAGGGTTGCTTTCC
>JAHEZF010000205.1 GCA_023251215.1 Sphingobacteriales bacterium
AGGTATTCAGATAGGAGGGACTTACCGAAATGTTTCAGCGGAAATGGATAGGAACTTCAAGCGGAGATTAGGATTTAACTTGAACCTGTGGCAACAAAAGGATAAACCTTTAGTTACTTTGAAAAATTCTTCTTTGGTCTGGATTTGGGAAAGGCTTTTCTAAAAAGGAGTAGTGGGAATAAAATGAATCAGACTGCTAAAGTAAACCATGATTCAGAAATATGCAAGCATTTGCGTATAATTTTTCATGAAATCTTCTGCTGAACCCATTCCATTGCCTTCCGGAACTGCTGGTTTTCAGTAAGATTTGTATTATTTAATTCAATCGCATCTTTAGCTTTTTTCAGGGGGCTAACTTTACGGTGAGAGTCAATATAATCTCTCATTTCAAGGTTATTCTTCACTTCTTCAATAGTTATATTAGGATTTTTTTCATACAATTCTTTGAATCGCCTTTCAGTCCGTACAGCATTATCTGCCGTCATAAATATTTTCAATTCTGCTTTTGGAAAAACCACGGTGCCAATATCACGGCCATCCATGATGATTCCTTTTTTAGTACCCATTTTCCGCTGCTGTGCCACCGCAAATTGCCTTACTCCCTTAATTGCGGCTACATCACTTACTTTTTCTGCTACTACCATGTCGCGGATCAGGTATTCTACATTTTCATCATTCAGGAAAATTTCACTGACCTTGCTTTTGGGGTTAAAAACAAATTTAAGTTTGATGCTATTTAATGCCTTCTTTACTTCTTTTTTATCGGTCCAGTCAATATGATTGCGTAAAAAAAATAAAGTAACGGCACGGTACATGGCGCCGCTGTCAACATATAAGTACCCTAATTTTTTAGCCAGTTGTTTGGCTAAAGTGCTTTTGCCACAACTTGACCACCCATCAATAGTTATAATGATCTTTTTCATCTGTTACAAAAATGCAAAAAATAAGGCGGCTGCCCAAAGACATTATTTACCTGTAAAAAAAATCTGATGAAATGCGTTGACTGAAAATTAAAAAAGCCAACCGAAGTTGGCCTGATAAGTTTGAGAAAAGATATTATACATTAGACTTTTCTTCTATTTTCTTTTTAAGCGAAAACTTCAGTTTCTGATTCTCTTTGTCAAGATCAGCTTCCAGCAGATCGCCGGCTTTAACATTCAGGTTAAGAATTTCCTCTGCCAGCGGGTCTTCGAGATACTTCTGAATAGCCCGGTGCAATGGCCTGGCTCCAAATTGGACATCATACCCCTTATCTGCAAGAAATGCTTTTGCATCTTCGGTCAGTTCAAGGCTAAAGCCAAGGTTGGTGAGCCGTTTCACTACCCCTTTCATCAGAATATCAATAATGCTGAAGATATGAGCCCTTGTCAGGCTATTGAATATTACAATATCATCAATACGGTTGAGGAACTCAGGAGAAAAAGTTTTCTTCAAAGCTTTTTCGATTACTGCTTTATTCGCCTCGTCCTCATGCTCTACTTTGGAAGCGGTAGCAAATCCAACACCTGCGCCAAAATCTTTTAACTGGCGGACACCAATATTTGATGTCATGATGATGGTGGAATTTTTAAAATCAATTCTCCTGCCCAGGCCATCTGTCAACTGACCATCATCCAGCACCTGCAATAAAATATTATAAATATCCGGGTGAGCTTTTTCAATTTCATCAAGCAGAATTACACTGTATGGTTTGCGGCGAACTTTTTCTGTAAGCTGGCCCCCTTCTTCGTAGCCCACATAACCGGGAGGTGCGCCGATCAAACGGCTCACGGTGAATTTTTCCATGTATTCGCTCATGTCAATCCGTATCAGTGCATCATCACTGTCGAACATATATCTTGCAAGAGCTCTTGCCAACTCTGTTTTACCCACACCTGTTGGCCCCAGGAAAATAAACGAACCGATCGGTTTCTTGGGATCTTTTAACCCCACCCTGTTCCGCTGAATAGCTTTAACCACTTTTCCAATAGCCTCTTCCTGCCCTACCACCATTTTACTTATATCTTCGGCCATTTTGCGCAGTTTCTCCGTTTCGGCAAGCACCATTCTCTTTACAGGGATGCCCGTCATCATGCTCACTACTTCTGCGATAGCTTCTTCATCAATAGGGTAACGTTTATGCTTGCTTTCTTCTTCCCAGTCGCTTTTTGCTTTTTCCAGGTCTTCCTGTAAACGCTTCTCTGTGTCACGCAGTGAAGCTGCCTCTTCAAACTTCTGGCTTTTTACCACTTTATTTTTTTCATTCTTTACATCTTCGATCTTCTTTTCCAGGTCAACTATGTTAGGGGGAACATTGATATTTTTCAAATGCACCCTTGCCCCTACTTCATCCAGCACATCAATGGCTTTATCCGGAAGTAACCTGTCAGTGATGTAACGGTCGCTAAGTTTTACACAAGCATTAATGGCGTCATCATGATAATTTACATTGTGATAGTCTTCGTATTTGGATTTAATGTTGTTAAGTATCTGGATCGTTTCTTCCACACTTGGCGGATCAACCATTACTTTCTGAAAACGACGATCCAATGCCCCGTCTTTTTCAATGTACATCCTGTATTCATCCAATGTGGAAGCACCAATGCATTGCAGTTCACCTCTCGCCAATGCAGGTTTGAAGATATTGCTGGCATCCAATGAACCGCTGGCGCCGCCGGCACCAACAATGGTATGCAACTCATCAATGAACAGGATCACATCGCGGTTCTTTTCCAGTTCATTCATTATGGCTTTCATTCTTTCTTCAAACTGTCCACGGTATTTTGTACCGGCTACCAATGCAGCCAGGTCAAGAGAAACAACTCTTTTATCAAACAACACTCTTGAAACTTTTCTTTGAACAATGCGTAATGCCAATCCTTCCACGATGGCAGTTTTACCCACACCGGGTTCACCTATCAGTATCGGGTTATTCTTTTTTCGCCTTGAAAGTATTTGTGATACTCTTTCGATTTCTCTTTCACGGCCAACAATAGGATCCAATGCTCCCATTTCTGCAAGTTTGGTAATGTCGCGGCCAAAATTATCCAGCACAGGGGTCTTGCTTTTTACATTGCCCTGTTTGCTGCTGCCTTTGGATTGCGCATACTTTTTCTCTTCGTCAAAATCATCATCATTCTCATCCGAATATTCAGCACGGGGATCACTGGATTTTACAATCCCCAGTTCCTGCCTGAAAAGATCGTAGTCCACGTCAAATTGATTTAATATCTGTGTGGCAATATTTTCCTTGTTTTTTAAAATAGAAAGCATCAGGTGTTCCGTTTCTACTGTAGCGCTTTTCAAAGCTTTTGCTTCGAGTACCGTAACCCGGATTACTTTTTCTGCCTGCTTGGTTAGTGGCAGGCTATTGATATTGGCGATATTCTTACCTGTTTTATCCTTGACCGCCAGTTCTATTTCTTTCCGGAGTTCATAAAGGTCAACATTAAAGCTTTTCAAAATACGGACTGCGGTATTATCTCCCTCCCGGATCAACCCGAGCAGAAGATGTTCGGTTCCTATAAAATCATTCCCCAATCGTAAAGCTTCCTCCCTGCTGAACGAAATGATCTCTTTAACCTGGGCCGAAAAATTGTTATCCATTTAGAGATAATTAGTTATGATACAATATTAACGAATATATTTGGTTCCTGTGCGCCCGTATTTATAAACGGAATGTTAGTAAACATAGTTGTATGCAGGTCAAATTAAATACCAAAGAGAAATTTCATGCCATCACTCTGCCGGGACCCTCGATTCATGCTATTATGACGGAAGAACTTGCTGATTGCCTGTTACCCTACCTGCAAAATGACATTAAAAACATTGTACTCATATTAAGAGACATTGAAACCATTGATAGTGCTGCCGCCAAAAAGCTTCTGTATATCCAGCAAAAATTTTACGAAAAAAACACCTCTTTTGTGATCTGCGAACTTCAAAAGCCTGTGGAAAAGTTTTTGGATGAACATGAACTTTTGGAAATGATGAATGTTACCCCCACTGAAAGTGAAGCATGGGATATAGTGCAGATGGAGGAAATTGAAAGGGAGATGATGGATGAGGATGGGGTTTGAAGTTTGAGGTTTGAAGTTTCGACAATTGTT
>JAHEZF010000206.1 GCA_023251215.1 Sphingobacteriales bacterium
CTTTCCAGTACTTGGGCTGGTAAGGCGTCATCCAGAAACCAGCACCAAATTCTGGCGGCATCCAGCTTTTTGCTCCTTTCGCTGCTTCATCCATAGAGCGGATCTCATTGTCATATATTTTTAATGCAGGATTGGATTGTTGAATTTTATCCAGAATGCTATCCAGGCTTACTGTTTGTGCTGTTGCTGAAAACAGGCTGAATACAAATACAGGTATCAATAAGTTTTTCTTCTCCATGGTATTAATGTTTTATTTCCGGGACTTCCAGTTTCCCGTATTTTTTCAATTCATATTCCTTTGACATTAAAAAAATAAGCGGGGTTACCAACAGAATATATATGGCAGATGTAATCACACCACCCACCATCGGCAGTACGATCGGTTTCATCACATCACTTCCGACACCGCTGCTCCACAGAATAGGAATCAATGCGAATAACGATACTGATACCGTCATCAGTTTGGGCCGCAACCGTTTGGCAGCCCCGGCAATCACATATTCTTTCAGATCCACTTTAGAAATTGTTTCTCTTGAATTACCTTTTAGTGCTATTAATTGCTGCATGGCATCATTCAGGTAGATCACCATTACGATACCGGTTTCTACAGCTAATCCAAATAGTGCAATAAAGCCCACCGAAACGGCGACTGATAAATTTGTCCCCCAGAAATAGATCATATAGGCGCCGCCGATCAATGCAAACGGAATAGAAATGAGGCTTAGTAAAGCTTCTTTCATTGAACCAAATGCGAAATACATGGAAAGAAAAATGATCAACAACACCACGGGTAAAATGAGCTTTAATGTTTTTTCACTCCGGATAAGGTTCTCGTACTGGCCGCTCCATTCCAGGAAATATCCTTTAGGCAGTTTCTCTAACATTTTATTCAGTTTCTGTTTTGCATCCGCCACGGTGCTGCCCAAATCTCTTTCCCGTACATTGAATAAAACTGCGCCCCGCAACAATGCATTTTCAGAATTGATCATTGGCGGGCCTTCTGCAATTTTTATATCCGCTACCGCCTCTAAAGGAACAGGGCCGAAATTCATGGTTTGCACCTGCAACCGTTTCAAAGCTTCAATACTGTTTCTGAAATCCTGTGCATACCGGGCATTCACTGAAAAACGCCGGCGGCCTTCTATAGTTGTGGTAAGTTTCATTCCCCCCAATGCACTTTCTACTATTGTGTTCACATCATCCACACTTAAACCATACCGGCCGGTCTCATCTCTTTTTACCACAATGTCAATGTACTTGCCACCTGTGATGGGTTCTGCATACAGGTCTTTCACTCCCGGAATTCCATCGAGTTGTTTTTTGATAATCTGAGCAAATGCATTGATAGTATCTAAATTCTGCCCGTATATTTTTACGCCTACATCCGTGCGGATGCCGGTCGAAAGCATGTTGATGCGATTAATGATGGGTTGTGTCCAGCCGTTGGTAACTCCGGGTATCTGCAATTTTGAATTGAGCTCATTGATAATATCATCTTTTGTTTTATCCGGACGCCATTCTTTTTTTGGTTTCAACAGTATAATAGTTTCTATCATACTGATTGGAGAATTATCAGTAGCTGTATTTGCCCTGCCTGCTTTTCCTAATACATTCTCTACTTCGGGAACAGATCTGATGATCTTATCCTGAACCTGCAATATGCGTTTTACTTCCGAATTAGATACGTCGGGCAGGGTAACCGGCATGAACAAAAGAGAGCCTTCATCAAGCGGAGGCATAAATTCTTTACCTAAACTCATCAGTAATGGAATACTGACCAGCAATGCAATGATGTTAATGCCAATCGTTGTTTTCCGCCATTTGATACAGGCCCGGATGACTGGTTCATAAATTTTTTCTAAACCACGGTTAATAGGATTAGCCCTTTCAGGAAGAAACCGACCCCGCATAAAAAATGAGATCAATACCGGGGCAAGAGTTACTACGAGAATAGCATCCACTACCATGATGAAGGATTTGGTATAAGCCAGTGGCCCGAATAATTTTCCTTCCTGGCCGGTAAGCAGGAATACCGGCAGAAATGAGGTTATGATGATAACAGTAGAAAAGAATACACCTCTTGATACCTGTTTGCAGGAACGTTCAATGATATTCATCCGCACATCTTCCGGTATTTTCATATAATTTCTTTTAAATATCTTTTTCATTTCTGCAGTTTATTTTTTAACAGGGTTATTTTGCCATTCAGATAAATTACGGTATGAATTTTCTGACATAATAATGCCATTATCTACAATTACTCCAATAGCCAATGCGATACCGGTCAGTGACATTATGTTAGAGGATACCCCAAAAGCATTCAGTAAAATGAAACTAATGGCAATAGTGATGGGTATCTGAATGATAATGCTCAATGCACTTCTCCAGTGAAAAAGAAAGATGATCACTATAAAACATACCACCGCTATTTCTTCAATTAATTTGCCTTTGATATTATCAATGGATGCTTCAATCAGGCTGCTCCTGTCGTAGGCTACTTTAAAACTTACTCCCTGCGGAAGGCCCTTTTGTACATCTCCCATTTTCAGTTTTACAGCATTGATCACTTTGTCGGCATTTTCTCCATACCGCATTACTACAATGCCACCCACAACTTCACCTTCACCATTCTCATCAAAAATTCCCAGTCGCAGATCGCCGCCCATCTGTACAGTAGCAATGTCTTTTACACGAACAGGAATACCATTATAATTTGTTATGGCAATGCTTTCCAGATCTTCTTTGTTCTTTATATATCCCAACCCACGAATGATGTAGGCCATATCACTCATCTCAAATTTTCTTCCGCCTACGTCATTGTTATTGGCTTTCACCTTCACCATTACCTGCATCAGGGAAATATTGTAGAACTGTAACTTAACCGGGTCAATTACCAGCTGGTATTGCTTTTCAAGTCCACCGAAAGAAGCGACCTCTGCAACGCCTGGAACAGTTTGCAATGCAAACTTTACATACCAATCCTGCAAAGCTCTCTGCTCGCCCAGGTCCATATTTTTTGCATCGAGTGTGTACCAGAATATATGACCGACACCTGTTCCATCAGGACCTAATGATGGCGTCACTCCCTGTGGCAACAAACGCTGTGCAAAATTTAATCTTTCCAATACTCTTGTTCTTGCCCAATAGATATCAACATTATCTTCAAAAATTACGTACACAAAACTCATCCCAAACATGGAAGTGCCACGTATGTTTTTAATCTTTGGAATGCCCTGCAGGTTACTCACCAATGGATAAGTAACCTGGTCTTCTATCACCTGCGGGCTACGCCCCATCCATTCGGTAAAAACAATCACCTGGTTTTCGGATAAATCAGGAATGGCATCAATAGGATTTTGCCTGATGGAGAAAATACCCCACACAAAGAGGCCGCCTGCAAAAAGCAGTACAATAAACCTGTTGCGCAAGGCCAGTTCAATTAATTTCCGAACCATAGATTATAATTGAGTTTTCTATTTAATTTTTTCTTCTATGCTTCCACAGGCTGGCATCTTGCTGCCGAAATAAGGATTTTTTATTTCGGTTATTTCACTTAACCACATGGCGCCTTTACCTTCATTATACATTGGGCAAAAATCGTGGTATAGTGTTCTTCCGCCTCCAAATGCCTTTACCAGATCATATACATCCTCACTCATCATGGAAAAATGCTCCCGCTGGTGTTCAATGTCAGCACCGTTCTTGCCGATATGTTCAGCATGTTCTTTTAAATCATCCTCAATATCATCATATACTTTTTTCTGTTCGGCAGTTAACAAAGACTTATCTACGCCGGCAAAAGATTCTGCCATTGCTTTCCCAGCCTTGGCCGTTTCTCTGCCATCATCATTAGCCAATGCATTTTTTATATGCAGGTAATGATCAACAATTATTTTAAGTGAAGCTGCTGTTTTTGAATCCACATTGCTGAATGTGGGAGTGATTTCTGAAACTTTAGTAGTATCAACCGATTCACTCTGCTTCATATCATTCATCTTCGATGAATCACGATCAGCAGTTTTTTTATCTGATCTGCTGTTACATGCAATGAGTGTGATTGAACCTATGGCCAATAAGCCAATGATT
>JAHEZF010000207.1 GCA_023251215.1 Sphingobacteriales bacterium
GAACACCAGTATTGCGCAACACTGTGGAGTCGGTCAGGTCCCGCTGCAGCCTTGATACGGGGAGTTTGGAAGCGAGGTGTTCAAAAACCGCATTAGCCATTCCTAAATTGCCTTCTGCATTTTCAAAGTCAATTGGATTTACTTTATGCGGCATGGCCGACGAACCCACTTCGCCTTTTTTAATTTTTTGTTTAAAATAATCCATAGAAACATAACTCCACACATCACGGCAAAAATCAATCAGGATATTATTGATCCTTTTCATGCAGTCGAAATGTGCCGCCATGTTATCATAATGCTCTATTTGTGTCGTGAATTGCTGACGATGCAAACCCAGTTGTTCCATGAATTCATTTCCCAGCTTTACCCAATTCACTTTTGGAAAAGCTGCATGATGGGCATTGAAGTTGCCGGAGGCGCCGCCAAATTTTCCGCTGAAAGGAATACCAATGAATTGTTCGATCTGGTTTTCTATTCTTTCCACAAATACCATGATCTCCTTTCCCAGTTTTGTGGGACTTGCAGGTTGCCCATGTGTATGTGCCAGCAGGGGAATGTCTTTCCATTCTTTAGCCAGCAGTTTAAGTTGTGTGTTCAGATTTAATAATGCCGGAAGATATTCGTATTCCACGGCATGTTTCCAAAGTAATGGGATTGCGGTGTTATTTATATCCTGCGATGTTAATCCAAAATGCACCCATTCTTTTGCATCAGCGCCCCTATTTTTCTCCAGCTCATTCTTCAAAAAATATTCAACCGCTTTTACATCATGGTTGGTGGTAAATTCAATTTGCTTTATTTCCTGTGCATCTTCGGGGCCAAAGCCCACTGCTAATTTCTGCAGGTGCCTGACGGTTTTATTGGGAAGCTTAAAGAATTTTTTTCTTTCAAGGAACAACAGGTATTCTGTTTCCACTACGATCCTGTATTTCATCAGCGCATATTCAGAAAAGTATTCATCAAGATGCTGTACCTGTTTGCGGTAACGGCCATCAACAGGGGAGATAGCAGTAAGGGTTGTTAGTTCCATGATTTGATTTTAAAGAAGCCTTGTGTTCATTTACCTTTGGCGTCGCAAAAATAACTCAATTGAATAAGATTCGTGTAGGAATAGTCAATTACCTTAATACTAAACCGCTGATATATGGTTTACAAAAGCCACCCATCGGCGGAAAGATAGAATTGGTGGGAGATTATCCAGCCCGTCTTGCGCAATTGCTCATGGATAATGAAATTGATGTAGGGTTGATACCTGTGGCCGTAATTCCCCAGCTTCCCGAATATTATATTGTTGGTGATCATTGTATCGGTACTGAGGGTGAAATTGCTTCGGTAGCTTTATTCAGCGAAGTGCCGATGAATGAAATAAAAAAAATTTACCTGGATTATCAAAGCCGCACTTCAGTGGCGTTGTTGAAATACCTGCTGAAAGAATATTGGGGTATCAATCCCGAACTAATAGATGCCAGCAATGACGATTACCGAAAAGAAATAAAAGGAACAACTGCCGGTTTGGTGATTGGCGACCGTGCCTTTGAACAACGAAAAATTTCCACTTTTATTTATGACCTTGGCTCCGAATGGCACAAGATTACCGGTTTGCCATTTGTATTTGCGGCATGGGTAAGCACAAAAAAATTACCTGATGACTTTATTACACTGTTTAACGAAGCCAATGCATTGGGGCTTCAGCATATTGATGAAATCGTAAGGGATACAGCCTTTGAATTATACGATCTGAAAAAATATTATACGCTGCATGTGAGTTACAAATTTGATGAGCGAAAACAAAGGGGAATGGGAATGTTTCTACAGGTAATTAATGCCAAATAAAAGAAAATTGGGGATGTAAAATACATTTTGCGGTAATTGACATTTGATGCTAAGTTTGTGCGACTTTATTTTAAAAACACAGCAATGGCAGAAACCTTAGGTTCATTATGTGATAAACTTACTATAGTTAAGTTGAAACAATATCACACAGAAGATCAGGAAAAATTGCAAAGCCTTCAGCAGCAGGAACAACAATTGCAGAAAGAAATAAATGACTTTGTAGCTGATGCCCTTGCGGGTGTTATTCCTGTTGACCGGCTTAGTTTTTCTGCCAACAAAATATATAAAAAAGAAGGGAACGAAACCCGTGATATTACAGGTCAGATTGGTGAAGTATTTGCCGAACTGGCCAACATAAACTGCGACCTCTGGCATGAACAGGAAAAAGTGTATGAATTTGAGAACATTCCTGCCGAAAAAAAGGATGCAGTGGTTAGGAAACTGGCCATACTTAACCTGGAAAGAAATAAATGTATTGATGCCATTGACCTGCAATTTCAAAGAATGGTAACAGAGAAAAAATAATTATGCCTAAAGCTCTCATATTTGGTATCAATGGTCAGGATGGTTTTTATCTCAGGAAATTACTTGAAACTAATAGTATTGAAGTCACAGGAGTTTCCCGTTCTGAAGGGGATTGGCAGCAAGGAGATGTGGGTAATCCTGATTTTGTTGAACGACTGATTAAAGCAAAAAGCCCGGAATACATTTTTCATTTAGCGGCTAATTCGGCTGTTCGCCATGATCTTCTTTTTGAACAGCATGCTACCATTGTTAACGGCGCCCTGAACATTCTTGAATCTGTTTTCCAACATTCACCTCAAAGCAGGGTTTTTATTGCCGGTAGCGGTTTGCAGTTTGTGAATAAAGGCAAACCGGTTTCGGAAAATGATGAATTTTTTGCGGGTAATGCTTACACCCTTGCCCGCATACAGGCTGTATATGCCGCACGATTTTATCGTACAAAAGGCATCAAAGCATATACTGGCTATTTATTTCACCACGACAGTCCATTGCGATCGGCGCAGCACCTGAACCGCAGAATAGTGGATACAGTGAAAAAAATAGCTGCGGGTTCACCGGCTTCTATTACTATCGGGGATATAACTGTAGAAAAAGAATTTGGTTTTGCAGGGGATATAGTGGAAGGCATATTTCAATTCATACAACAGGATTCTTTTTTTGAAGCCTGCATCGGAACCGGTAAAGCGTACACTATAGAAAGATGGTTGGAAATATGTTTCTCATCAATCGGTAAAAGATGGCAGGATCATGTGCAATTGCAAAAGGATTATATCCCGGATTTTAAAAAACTGGTCAGCGATATTTCTTCTATGAAAAAAATTAATTGGGAAGCCAAAACCGGAATAGAGGAACTTGCCAGAATGATGCTCACTGCATAAGCACTTATCAATGCCCGTAAACAGCAAAAAAATATTACTGGGGATGCTGATCTCCAACGGCGATTGCCTGATGGCAACAGTATTGGCAAAACAAATAAAGAAAGATTATCCCGGTTGTCATCTGACATGGGCTGTCAGTAATCTTTGTAAACAAGTAGTGGAAAATAATCCTTTCGTTGATACAGTTTGGGAAGTACCATTGAACAACAAAAAGGAAGCTGAGCATGAAAGTTGGTTTAGGTTTCGGGACGAAGCACTGAGAAGGAAAAGAGCCGGGGAATTTGATGAGACTTTTTTTACCCAGATATACCCTATAAATGTTTATAATTATGATGGCACCACCCGTGGCACAGTTTATAATTCCTACCCGCACCCTGTTACGGTAGAGGCCACCCCTGTTCTGCGATTGTATGATCATGAAACAGAGAAAGTAAAAAAATATTCCCTTCATCACCGGTTATATTCTTACAGGCATGTAATTCTTTTTGAATGTGCTCCTGTCAGCGGCCAATCGTTTGTAACTCCTGAATTTGCCCTGGAAGTTTCCCGCAAAATAGTACAGCAGAGAAGCGATACGATTGTCATCATTTCCACTCATCTTGCTTTGGAATCTCCACATGAACATATAATCATAGGTAATAATCTTACTTTAAGAGAAAATGCAGAATTGACAAAACACTGTTCTTTACTGGTTGGTTGTTCCAGTGGCATTACATGGGTATGCAACAGCGACTGGGCCAAACCGCTTCCTTCCATCCAGTTTCTGAAACGGGCTATTGGATTTAAGTTTGCGTCTGTAGTTTACGATCATAAATACTGGAAACTTGATCACTCGAAGATC
>JAHEZF010000208.1 GCA_023251215.1 Sphingobacteriales bacterium
CGCAAATTTTTACTTTCTCCTGCAGTAACATTTACCTCTTCTTTACTCTTTGCTTTCTGCTTACCTCACAAGTATCATATTTTTTTATTTTAATTTTTTAATCATGAATCTTTACGTTTCAAATTTAAGTTTCGGCACTGCCGATGATGATCTGAGAAATCTTTTTGCAAAATTCGGTGAAGTAACTTCAGCTAAAGTAATTACGGACAGGGAAACAGGACGTTCCCGCGGTTTCGGCTTTGTAGAAATGTCTTCCGAGACCGAAGGTAAGGAGGCAATCCAGGGTCTCAACAACAAAGAAATTGAAGGCAGACCCATGTCGGTCTCTGTAGCTAAACCGAAAGAAGACAAGAGAAATTCTTTTTCCGGCGGCAATAAAAGATGGTAATGCCTTAAAATTGTTATTTGTTTAGAGCTCAAAGCTGGGCTCTTTTTTTTACGGGTCATGTTTCTCCCTTTCGTGCTGATTCATGTTTGCGCCTGAGCTTGCATAAGAAATCTTTACAGAACAGGATCAAAGTTTAGAAGTGAAGCCGATTATAAAGCCTACCTTACAGAAATGAGAGAAGATAAGATAGTGCAATTTGTTTGCTTTGAAACAATACTTGACAGCGAACAATTCATTACAAGGTGGGAAGAATTCATCAGGCCTGTCAATAGCGATTTAAATGTTACCCTGCAGCAATCTGAGAAAAACGGGGTATTCAGGTATATTGCACAACACCGCAGCAGTACCGGTGAATTCCAGTTTGTATTTACGAAAGCCAGAAGATCGTCCCGTACGGCTGTAGTGGAAATAAGTGTAAAGCAGGCAGGAGGATATTCAATTTTACAATCAGAAAAAATAAAGGATGTCCATACGTATAATAACAAGGTTTTTGTTTTTCTCACTAATCCGGCAACTGATCTTACTATTTACAGGCAGTTATCTACTCACAGTATATTAAATATCTATGAGGCATATTATGAGAATTGCAAGTATGCTTATATCCTTGAATATTTTGTAAACAACAAGTACGCACCAGAACTTTTAGAACAATTGAAACTATCTGGAACTGCTGAAATTGGAATTTATAAAGAATGTGTACTGCAGGCATTGTAAAAGTTCCCCCACTGTATGTTGTCTGGATACAAATTAAAATTCAGAACTTTTTGCTACATTGAAGAATATTATCTGAATCTTCCATGTCATTTATACAACAGCCTGCCTATATCATTGCAGTTATATTATTACTGGTTGTGTTTTCTGAATGGCTGGCCAAAAAAAATTTTTTTAAACATATTGGCTCCGTATTAATTGTTATCATCGCTGCAGCCGTATTGGCTAATTGTAAAATCATTCCTTCTTCCGGAAATGCACCACCTCTTTACAACCAGATTTTTGAATATGCTGCGCCGCTCGGAATATTTTTTTTACTGCTTGAAGTAAAATTGAAAGACCTTAAACTGGCTGGTTTACCGATGCTGATCATGTTCCTGGTTGGTTCTGCAGCTACTATTACAGGTGTTATTATCGGGTACAGGATTTTTTCTCCGCAGCATCATCAGGTCAACCAGGCATACGCCGTGGCGGGTATGTTTACAGGCACTTATATTGGCGGAAGCGCCAACCTGAATGCCATAGCGCTTCATTACGGTGTTACCAAAGATGGAACCCTGTATGCAGCGGTGAATGCAGTGGATAATATTTTAACTACCGGCTGGTTAATGATGACGATGTTTTTACCTCCCATCCTGCAAAGGTTGTTTCCAAGGAAAAAAAATACACCTAAAGAGTTGAAAGGTTTTACGGGTGAAGAACTCAGGAGCCTGGTAACACAGGTAAAAACAGAAACTTCCATCACCGACATCTCATTGCTGCTGTCGCTGGGCTTTGGTAGTATGGTTATTTCATCTCTAATAGCGAAATATGTTCCGCAAATCCCTTCCATTCTTGTATTAACAACCCTTGCACTGGTTTTTGCACAGATACCTTTTATACAAAAATTAAAAGGAGGGAAGTTGATGGGCTTATTGCTGATCATGATCTTTCTGGCTGTTATCGGGGCATTTTGCGATATTAACGCATTGCTGCAAAGTGGTAAAGTCTCCGGAGTTTTATTGCTATGGGACACAGCTCTTATAGTAATACATGGGATTTTTATTTTTACAATCGGAGGCTTATTCAAACAGGATTGGGATATAGTTTCAATTGCTTCCAATGCAAATATCGGGGGCGCAACTTCGGCGCCGGTTTGTGCTGCAAGCCTTGGCAGGCCGGATCTTCAATTGCCCGGCTTACTGGCCGGATCATTAGGTAATGCGATAGGTACTTATTTGGGTATCTTGGTAGCTGAGTTTTTAAAATAATACAACTGTTACCGACCATTGAACTTATATTTCTGTTTTTTGTCTGGCTGTAACCAGCAGGTACAAAAAATAGATGCAGGCACCAAGACTGGTAAGGGCAAGAAGGATCCCGATAAAACTTTTATACTGGATGCTTTTTGCAAGGCTGTAACCTACCAAAACCAGGAAATCGAAAATAATAAAGTTGTTGATGAATGTGCGGTAAATCATAAGCCGGTTTTTGAGGTGAGGTAATAAGAGGTTTTCAGCTGTAGGATGCAGGCTTGGGATATTTCCATACGGCTAAATAAAAAACCCTGAACTTTTATAAGAACAGGGTTCAAAACTATTATCCAGCTGTATTCAGCTTCGCCTTTTAATACTACATCCTACAGAACGGGTTTCTTTCATTGATATATCCTTACCGGCTATCATTTCATCAATGGCAATGATTGCATGCTTGCGGGTAACCTGGTCGGGACCGTTTGAATTATCATCAATAGCGCCATGATAAACAAGCTTTCCTTCTTTATTAAACAGGAACAGTTCAGGTGTGCGGTTGGCGCCAAAGGCATCAGCCATGACAGAATTGTTATCCATTACATAATACCATGAGTAGTTATTCTTTTTTCCGTAATCCTTCATATCATCATAAGAGTCGCCGTTGTCCCTGTACGCTTCGTTAGGGTTAAGAAGAATAACGCCAATTTCTTTTTCCATAGCATATTTACAGACTTCATTGCTGCGGGATTGATAACGTTTCACCACCGGGCAGGTGTTGCAACTGAACATCACCAGCAGGCCATTCTTTTTCTGCGCATCTTTAAATGAAACTTCAGCGCCGGAAATATCTTTCATTTTTATTTCCGCTTTCGGAATGGGAGCGCCGATAGGAAGGGGGTCGCTGGCTGGCTTTAATAATAAAGTTGCAATAGCCATTACCGGAAGAAAAGCAAATAGCATTTTTTTCATAATTAATAATTTAAGCTTTATCAAATTTCGGGAATTTAACCCAAATTTTCATTCCCTTCTGAAGGATTAGCCTTCCGCTCATCAGCAATTCTTTTTAACGAGGAAATACTGACATTCAATTCAAAACCGATCAATAATACAAGAGAATTAAAATAGATCAGTACCATGAGTATCAATACAGTGCCGATGGAACCATACAATTTATTGTAAGTGGCAAAATTATTAACCCAATATGAAAAACCCATGGTAAAGAGGATCATCAGGAAGGTAGCCAGGATAGAACCCGGATTGATGAACCGCCATTTTTTGTGTACAGCCGGAGCATGCCGGTAGATAAAAGAGATAGTATAGAAAAAAAACAAAAGGATAACCACCCATCTTACATCGTTGATAATAACCCGGAGCAGATGACTTTTTACACCCAGCCGCTGCAACACAGCTCCACGCATTACCATCAGCAGTACCGATGCAAAAATGAGTAAAAAGACAATCACAGTTATTTTAAGTGCAACGCTTCGCCGTTGCAAACCGGTTCTTTTGCGGAAGCCAAGGTAATTTTTATCGAATGACCTCATGATTCCCATAACGGCGCTGGAAGAAAAATATAAAGACAGAATGAAACCGAGAGACAAAAGTTCATTTCGCGGATGATTAATGAAATCGTGCATGAATTTGATAAGTGCTGAGTTATTTTTTTCGCCGGGAATCACTTCCCTGATCAGATCATAAAGGCCGTTCTCAAATTGCCTTGTAATGGGCAGATAGGGGATCAAT
>JAHEZF010000209.1 GCA_023251215.1 Sphingobacteriales bacterium
AGCCATGGCGACCTTGATTTTATCAATTTCCTGAAAGGCTCAAATGGTTTTGTCTGCGGGGAATAAGTATATCCCAATGCGCCGCGGGTTCTTTCCATTTCATATTTTTCAATCAGCGGACTGTGGTTTTCTGTTTTGATGTATGAATAATTGAAATCTAAATTGGTCACACTCCACACTTTCGGCTTCTTTGGGTTTGTTTTTAATTTTTTAACATTGGTAAGATTGACAGTTTTAATTGTAGTTATATCCTGGGCATCATTCTTTATTGAATCTTTTTTATATCCCTGCGCATCTTTGATTTTATCCTTCAGCTTGAGATCAAGATCATAGGGATCGTACTCGGGTGTGCTGCTGGTACGACTGATGCCAGCATACACCGGTATCTGCAATCCGAGTTTTTTGGGTAATAATTTCCCGACTTCAATATTAGCCGACATATCGAGTGTATAAATATCTTCCCGGCTCCGTTCATTCACCCGCTGCTCCAGTGTGCCAAAGCCCCTGCTCTTAGCTGTTCCGGAAACGGTAAACGTTCCCAGGTCTGCCATCCGAAGATCTAACCTGCCCAATGCGGCCCATCCTCCATTTTCATCCAAATGAGAAAACCGGAGTTCATTGAACCATATTTCAGTACAAACCGTTTCCAGGTTTTTATTTTCTACTGCCAGTAACATACTTTTTACCTCGCCCAGGTTAGGATTACCCAAAATGGCAAACGATCTTCCATCAGCCTGTGTTTCTCTGTAATAAATTGATGGCGGCACACCCAGTTTGTTTCTTCTTGTTTTCAATTTGGTAAGTTCTCCAAGATCGAAATCAAGGTTATTTTCAGCCGGCCAGATTGCCAATGAATCGGTAGCTCCAAACGGAGTGATCTTAAGCGGGATTTTTACTTCATAATAATTTCCTGAAAAATCATTTCCTATCCGGATAACAGCGTTGATGTCCTGGTCAGTCAATGGCTGCGCCCCCTCTACTGATTCAGCATGAATGAACATCATCAGTCTTCCGTACTGCCGCATATCGAGGTTCAATGTTTTAAATACGCCACGGGCTTCCTTTTTTTGCAACCCGCATACCTGCATACTTAATGATTGCTCATTAAGAAATAAGGACACATTATTATTGCTCAACTGTTGCTGCCTTTCAATACCGGGTGGTATTTTATAATTAATAGGTTGCCGCTGATCATTTTCTTCCACATTAACAGCGAGTATATTAACGGTAGTAGGGTCGGGTACCTGAAGGCTGGTGTACATGCCGGTAGTATCAATCTGATATTTGAACTTGCGCCATTGGTTGCGGATGAGTTCCAGTTTTCCGAAACGCATTACCACTGAGTCATTAAATCCTGTTACGAACATGCGGATAAAACGGATGGATTTGAAATCAGGGATATTCCCTACTTTCTGCTGGTACTGTGCCACTGGTATCCGGAAAAGATACCAGGTCTCGGGACGGGGAATGCCATTAGCAGGTGTAACCGTCACTACCCGCTTGTCCGTAATAAAATTGGGGCCTACGGGCATGTCTTTTTGTATATTCACTTCGTACTGAAAATATTCTTCCACTTCGTTCAATGTATTATCCCGGTTCAGTTCTTCCGCATCAGGATATTGGGTAAATGCATTTACAAATTGTGAATTGTTATCAGCAATGGGTGAATTACCGCTTGGATTATTGATATGCTTGTAGCGCTGCAAAATACCGGCAACAGGTTGTTCGTATGAAGGATCACGGTAAGGCACAAAATTATCTGCTGAAGGATCAACCAGGGCTTTTTGATAGGCAGCAGGAGCTACTGACTGAAGAGTGCTGAGGTAAGAGCTGAATTTAGTTTTCTCCTCATCATCCCGCAAACCATCCAGTCCCACATCCTGGTATTGGCGGTCTTCAGGATTATTGCTGAATGCATTGGTTACCTGCTGGGGATTGGACGGTACTTTACCCCAAACCGTATTGTTATCAACAGGTGCATGTATGGTTGGTGTAGGTAAACCATTTTCATACATCCGTTTTCCGTCACGCAGTATATCTTCTGAAATATTGCCGAGGTTAAAATATAATTTACCTCCTGTTGGATTTGCTGTATTGGTTATAAAAGGATCCTGCAACCAGAATTCGATGTATTCTATATTGCCTGTTTCAAAATCGGTCTGATCAATATTGCGCATCAGCCCTCCCCATCTTGATTTTGGATTCAGCAATCTCCCGTTGGCATCAATACCGGCTGAGTAAGCAGTAGGATTTACATTATAATTATACGGGCCTTTATCCCTGGGATAAAAAGCAAGATCTAAAGTGGTGAGCAGACTCTGCCCATAATCATTACTCTTCCTGGGAAATATTTCCTGGTTTAATACTTGCCTTGTTTCTGGTTTGGATAGTTCAACCAGGTCATTGCGCAGGGGATTATTTGAGTTTCTTCTTTCCTGTAATACCGGTTCAATATTATACCAGGCCATTTTAGCACGGTTAAAACCTGATTGCAGATCATTATTCAATGCCGATTCAGGAAACAAACCATTATTCTGCGGAACGGATGCCAGTGTCCAGCTTGTAAGCGGGAAACGAAGATCAATGGATGACCGGGTTCCTTCAAAGTCATCAATATAAACCTGGCCGCCTTTATCTTTTCTGCTTGAATTTATCTGTTTGGCATGACCGGGTTGCAAAAAAGCTGCTTCACCGTAAGCTGTGATTGAAGACATGGCTTTGGTAGAATAAAAAGGCAATTTATCCAGCCATTTGCTGAGTCGCGGAATATTATTACGGTAATCAACATCCATCCCATACATCGTGTTACGGACAGGATCTTCGCCATAGGATTGTTTAATAAAGAACGGTCGTTCACCCAGCCGAACGATGGTTCCCCCCAGGGTTAATTTTTTACTGGCTAAATAATCTAAACGCAAAGCCATAAAATTCTTTGACTGCAAACCATAAGCTGCCTGGTTTTCATATTGGATATTTACAGGCACGCCGGAATTTACGATGGCCTGGTTGGTAACCCTCAATGTTCCGAGATCATAGTTTATTTCATAGTCAACATTCTCCTGCAGTGTTTGTCCACCGGCGGTTACCGTTACTGAACCTCTCGGAATATTATAACCCAACTGGTAATCTGTATTGGAAGCAGACCTGGAACGGCCCACTAATTTAAACCGGTCAAGATTTGAAAAGGTTTGGGCAATAGCTTTGATGGTATCGTATAAGGGGTAATATAAATATTGATTGCGCAAAGCCTGGGTGCCATATACATAATCAAGATCATGACCAAATGGTTCCAGCACCGGGAAGATGACACGGCTTTGTGAAGAAATAATAGTATATCCTTCCACAAAATCAAATACGCCGTCAGGTTGCGGATCATTCTGCGAATTCAACCGGTCAAGATTGACAAGTGAAATAATAGGTTGCCCCTGGTATAATGTCAGTACATCATTTGGCGGCAAATACCTTTTTTCTCCGAAACTTGGCTCTTCATACACCACATCCAATTTAAAATCCTGCCGCTCCAGTTGGCCGAAACCAACTGAGTAAACGTTTTTCATCATCAAATCCCAGATGGGAAGATTGGTACGTTGCGACGTAGCTTTTAATAATTTCAAAAATAAAACCCGCTGCGTATTGCCGGTTGTATCCGGCGGCACATCCTGCGAAAATTCACCCACCTGGAAAATTTTTCCATTGAATGCATATTGAAAGGCTACACCTAATATTTCGTCAGGCTGCAACGGTTGATTCAGTGAAAGAAATCCGATCTGCGGATTGTAATAATAATCCGATGGCTGTAATTTCCTGGCAAAAGTTTTTTCAAAATCCTGCACCGGGGCAAGGCCTAAGCCGGTCAATGTACTTTGCACCAGCGATGAATTACGGGTATTGGGGTTGGCAAGAATTGTGGAGTATAAACTATTAACGCCGTTTGATGGCAGCGAGTTTGGATTTCCTGTGCCGCCCCATGGGCCGAATGGTTTGCCCTCGGCCAGGTCCATAAAGCCAACAATATCCCGTGTATCGGTAGTAGCTCCGCTACGGTTTGTAACCCAAACTTCCATCCGCA
>JAHEZF010000210.1 GCA_023251215.1 Sphingobacteriales bacterium
GCAAATCCGGCACACTTGAATTTGAAATTACAGGATTGAAAGGCGCCCATCGCTGGCTGGAAACCCATGCTGTGCCATTCAAAAATGCTGAAGGAAAAATTGTTTCTTTATTGAGTGTAACACGGGACATAACCGAACGCAAAAAAATAGAACAGAAAATAAAAGAATCCAACGAACGCTTTGAAATAATATCCCTTGCCACCAATGATATTATCTGGGATTGGGACCTGGTCAATAATAAAGTATGGTGGAATGAAAATTTTTATTCCGCTTTTGGATACGATAGAAAAACGAATGTGGCAGATGAGGGCACATGGGACCTGGGACTGCATCCGGATGATAAAGAACGGGTGATTGCCGGAGTACAAAAAAGCATAGGCAAAGGCGATCATTACTGGTTTGATGAATACCGTTTCCTGAAAGCGGATGGAACAGTCGTTTTTATTTTTGACCGGGGGTTTGTTCTTTATAATAATGAAGGAAAACCCTACCGCATGGTTGGCGCCATGTTAGACATTACCGACCGCAAAAAAGCGGATCAGAAACTGGAAGAATCCTACTCGGCTATCCGTCAATTAACAGAGCACCTGCAAAACATACGGGAAGAGGAACGAACCCATATTGCCCGTGAAATACACGATGAATTGGGCCAGCATCTTGCCGTACTGAAAATGGACATATCGTGGTTGAATAAAAAAATGGAATTGTCTGAGGAACCTGTAAAACAAAAGTTGAGTGAGCTGACCCAATTGTTAGATGAAACCGTGAATACAGTGCGGCGCATCTCATCTCAATTACGGCCAAGCCTTCTTGACGACCTGGGCCTGATTGCAGCAATGGACTGGCACCTGAACGAGTTTGGAAAACATTCAGGTATAAAAACAGAGTTTAATGAACCCGGTATAGATATTATACTGCCCAATGCAGTAAAGACAGGTTTATACAGAATTTTCCAGGAGTCACTTACTAATGTGGCCCGCCATGCTGAGGCAAAGAAAGTAATAGTTAGTCTCCGGAAAATAAACAAACAAATTGAGTTAAAAATTAAAGATAATGGCCGGGGGTTTGACAGCCAGAAAACAGCAAATAGAGGTACACATGGTATTCTGGGAATGAAAGAACGGATTGCCATGATGGGAGGCACTTGCGAGATCAATAGTGTGACAGGAAAAGGAACCACTGTGGAAGTATCAGTGCCGGATAATTTTTAAACCAATGATGTACTTACATTAATTTTCAAACTCTGAGTTTCAGGGGGTATTATAAAAAAACCTGCAGGGGTGTTGGCCGGATTTTATCAATAACAAAACTTAAGGTTGTCAGCAGGGCCAGTAGCAAAAATTTTCACACAATCCTTTTCAGGCAGCCTGCTGATTATTGTAAAAGGAAAAAGCCACCGTAGTGCCATTTAATTTATTATCGCTTATTGTAACGCATCCTCCTGATTTTTCAGTCAGGGGTTCTAACTGGTAAAGGCAATTGGTAATGGCGCTGTCATGACGGGTTTTTATTAAGTAATCCCGTGGCGTGTTGTAATTGTTTTTCTACATTATTTTTAATTGTTTCTCTACGCTTTCCTGATTTTTTTTGTGCCAGCTTTGTAAGGTTTAACACTTAAATCAATATAAGTATGGCAATAATCAGTATTCTTATAGCGGATGATCACCAACTTGTCAGGGACGCCTGGACATTAATTCTGAATAATGACCCACGTTTTAATGTAGTGGCTGGAGCTGCATTGGGTGAGCAGGCTGTGGAATTAGCCAAAAACTTACAACCCGACATTGTGTTGATGGATATCAATATGAGTGATCTTTCGGGTTTTGAAGCGACGAAACTTGTCAGGAAATATTCGCCCCATACTAAAGTTATAGGCGTTTCTATGCACTCCATGCCGGTTTATGCTAAAAAAATGATCAACATGGGTGCCGCCGGTTATGTTACAAAAAACTCATCAAAAGAAGAATTGTTTCAGGCAATAGTGGAAGTAATGAATGGGAAAATCTTTATTTGCTCTGAAGTAAAGAATATACTTGCCCGCCAGAAGTTTGAACCGGGAAATAACCTGCCGGATATAAACATGTTGTCAAAAAGGGAACTGGAGATAGCCCAGTTAATAAAAAGTGGATTGTCTTCCGGGGAAATTGCAAAAAAACTTGATTTATCCTGTAAAACGGTTGAGGTGCACCGGTATAATATCCTCAAGAAACTTATTTTGCCCAATTCCGCAGCGCTTGTAAATTTTGTAAATCAAAATGCTCTTTGACAGGCGACGGAATTTAATATCTCATTTTCTCATGTCAATTTCATGATTATTTGTGACATCAATTTCCGGTATCTTGCTTTATGGTGTTACCGGGTTGTCCCGTCTTTTCTAAAGCCAGGTAAATCTTTCCTGCAAAAACCGAAATTATTTTTTTCCTGATGGAAATTATGAGTAACTTTTAAAATTCCGGTTATATATTCCGCAGAAATTAATTTTTGATATTCCGAACCATGCCTTTCAAAAGAAATCCCTTTTTTAAAACCAACCGTATTACGGTAATATTTGTTTTTGCTGCTATTACGATCAGTATAGTGGTTTTAGCAGGATGGATATTTGACCTCGGGGTGCTGGAAACCTTCAACCCGGAATGGCACAGCATGAAGGTAAATACGGCTTTAGGAATTCTATTTTCCTGTATTTCACTTTTAATTTTTTTATCAGGTAAGAGAACCCGCCTCGCTTTATTTCTGGCCTTTATTGTTTTTATGCTGGGGGCTGTTTCAATTGCCGAATACCTGTTTCATTGGAATGCCGGTATTGATGAATTGTTTATCACGGATAAAAGATCACCGGCTGGTATGCAGCCTGGCCGTATGTCACCAGGTGCTGCCATGTGGTTAGTTTTACTGGGCAGTGCTCTTTTTTGTTTTCCACAAAAAAAACTACGCTGGGTATTTGAGGTTTCTACTATAATTGTTCTGGTTATCGGAGCTGTTTTTTTTACAGGTTATTTGTATAATGCCCACAGTCTTTTTTCAATTGCCGGTTATACTTCCATCTCCTTTCCAACAACGCTGAGCTTACTTTTTTTATCATTAGCCTTTCTTTTTGCAAAACCAGAAACCGGGCTGATGTCTGTCTTTAATGAAAATACAAAGGCTGCCAGAGTGGGCACCCTGCAGATATTGGCCATCACTGCTATCCTTTTGCTGATAGGCAGGCTAAGCCTGGTAGGTCAGCGGGCCGGATATTATTCTACTGAATTTGGGTTGGCCATCATGATTCTTTCATTTATCCTCAGTTTCTTTTTCATTATGCGGGCAGGCATCTTTTCTCTCAGCAACAGTGAAAAAGAAAAAGAGCTTCTGTATAAAAAGAAACGAGGAAGTGAAGAAAATCTGAAGCAGGTGATGGACAATTCTGCCGAAATGATATGGTCTGTGGATCGGGATCACCGGTTGATTGTTTTCAACAAAGCGGCTATTGATGGATATACATTTTTTGCCGGTACGGCACCGGAACCAGGCATGATCTATTATAAGGCTTTCGGCCCTGACGGGGAAGCATTCTGGAAACAAAAAACAAATGAAGTATTAGCAGGCAGTCCGGTGCTGTTTGAGCGGTATTATACCGCAGGCAATGAAACCAAATATATTGAAGTGAACCTGTATCCCATCAGGAAAGACAATATTGTAGCAGGAGTTACCTGTTTTGCAAAGGATGTTTCCAAACGCAAAGAGGCGGAACTTAAATTAAGCAGAACTTATGAGAGGCTCAACAATCATATTAACAACACTCCTTTAGCAATTATTGAATGGGATAAGAACGACAATGTTACCCTATGGAACAAAAGAGCTGAAGAAATATTCGGATGGAACGCCGAAGAAGTAATTGGAAAACCCACGAAACATTTTCTGCTTTACAAGGATGATGAGGAACTGGTAAATAAATCAATAGAAGAGCTGAGATCGGGAACCATTAGCAACAGCCCCTGTGAAAACAGAAACAATACTAAGGATGGAAGAGTGCTGTATTGCCAATGGTATAATACAATACTCACAGATGAGCATGGG
>JAHEZF010000211.1 GCA_023251215.1 Sphingobacteriales bacterium
ACCACATGCGAACCAATAAAACCGGCGCCACCGGTTATTAATATAGTTTTAGTGTATGATGACATTTCAAGTAAAAGTTAAGATTGAGGTTAAGTAACTCCTGCTTTAAGCATTACTTTCTTTGTACCATTTAAAAGTAAGATGAAGTCCTTCAGCAACCGGAACAACAACTTTATATCCCAATAAACGCTGTGCTTTGGAAATATCAGCTAAACTGTGCTTAACATCACCTGTCCTTTCTTGGCCGTGTACAGGATTTAAGGAACTCCCTGCTTCTTTTTTTAAATAATTAAATAATTCAAGCAATGATGTTTGTCGTCCGCAGGCAATATTATATACCCTGTTCAGCGCTTTGGAGTCTTGAGTAAACAATGCAAGCATATTAGCCTGCACCGCATTTTCAATAAAAGTAAAATCCCGGCTATGGCTGCCATCGCCATTGATCACCGGAGATTTGTTTTCCAAAAATGCTTTTATGAATAAAGGGATCACTGCGGCATAGGGTCCTTGCGGATTTTGTTTTGGGCCAAAAATATTAAAGTACCGCAGCCCGGTCATTTCAATCCCATACAGGTCTGCATACACCTGAGCATATAATTCATTCACATATTTTGTAACTGCATACGGTGAAAGTGGTTTGCCGATCTTGTCTTCTTCTTTGGGCAAGCCGGGATGATCGCCATAGGTAGATGAACTGGCAGCATATACTACCCGTTTAATATTTTTTTCTTTCACTGCTGTAAAAATATTCAGGGTGCCGGTTATGTTCACATCATTGGTGGTAAGCGGGTCGCTGATGGACCGGGGAACAGAGCCAAGCGCTGCCTGGTGTGAAACGAGATCAATATCATTGCAACAACTTAAACAGGTATTGTAATCTCTTATGTCGCCTTTGATGAATTGAAATTTAGGATTGCCTGCAAACTCCCTGATATTATTTTCTGATCCTGTGGAGAGATCATCCAGTACCCTTACCTGGAGCACCCGTTTATCCTGCAACAATTTTTCAACAAGATTGGCGCCAATAAAACCGGCGCCACCGGTAACCAGGATGCGCATTAAATAGTTGGATTAAAAAAATTATCTTCTCCTTCTTCTACGCTGCTTTGTAAATATTTTTCTTATGTCAGCCCAGCCCAGCATTTTGTCGAGGAATGAACGGGGAGGTGTTTCTTCATCATAATACCCGCCATGGCCATATCCATAACCATACCCATACCTTCCATAGCCATAATAGCCATAGCCCGGTTTCACCCTAACATCATTGATAATGATTGACACCTTGGGTAGCTTATTTTCCTGGTAAAATTCATCAATAATGGCCACCTGTTTTTTAAATGTATGCCCCTGGCGAACGAGGTATAAAGTACAATCGGCATGTTTGCCCAATGTCTGCGCATCACTTACCATGCCCACCGGGGCTGTATCTACAAATATTGCATCAAAGTGCTGACGCAAATAAGCAAAGAGTTCGCCTACCCGCGGGTCAAGCAGTAATTCTGCCGGATTGGGGGGAACAGGCCCGCAAGCCATTACATAAAGATTATCCTGGCCGGGAACTTCAGTAATTAATTCTTCAAGCCCGGATTTACCAACAAGAAAATTGGTAATACCAGGGCGTTTCGGAATATTTAAGGCTGATAATATCTTCGGTTTGCGGATATCAAACTCCAGTATAATGGTTTTTTTACCTGCCAGCGCCAATACAGCTCCCATATTAGTGGTAACAAAAGATTTTCCTTCGCCACTGAACGATGAAGTAACGAGGATAACTGATTTTTCAACTTTACTAAGTACGTATTGAAGATTGGAGCGGATGATGCGGAATTGTTCGGCCACCATGCTGCGGGTGGTTTTGGTTACTATCAACGAAAGACCGGAATAGGAATGCCCGATCTCCCCGAGAATCGGGGCAGGGGTGATCTTTTCTATATCAAATCTTGTGGTAATCTTATCGTTCAGCACTTCAGAAATGAAAATGAACATGGCCGGCAAAGCAAACCCGAGCAGAATGGCCAGTATGCGAATGGCTTTCTTGTTCGGTTTAATGGGTATGATGGATACACCTGCCCGGTCAATTATTTGCGAGTTAGGAATAGTGGAAGCTTTTGAGATGGAAGTTTCTATTCTTTTTACCTGTAAAATTTTATAAAGATTCAGTATCGTTTCTTCCTGCCGCTTGATCTCATAATATTCTTTGGCCCTATAAGGAATGGTTTTTATTCCCGATTGTGCCAGGCTGCTTCTTTTTTTCAGATCGCTTAATGAAGTATTAATCGATATCTTGATATTTTTCAGGTTTTCCTGGAGGCTTGTCCGCAGTTTTTCAATTTTCCCATTCATTTCCTTCACCTGTGGATTTCCTTCAGGTATGTTGGCGTCGATCAATGCTTTTCTTTCCAACTGGGCATTATTGTAAGCAGCCACCATATTATTCAGGGTAAGATCAGACAACCCTAGTGATGAAGGAACCACCAGTTTGTTGAATTCATTCTTTTTATCATCAAGGTAGCCGGTAATAAAATCGGCAACGTTCAGTTGCAATTGCTGTTCATTGATACTTTTGTCTGCCTCACTGATCTTACCAAAATACTCATTGGTCTGTGTCTGAATGTCTATCAGGTTATTCTGCTGCTGGTAATCCAGTAATGATTTTTGCACGCTGTCCAATTGTTTACCATAATAGTCCAATTGCGTATCAATAAAAGATAAAATAAGTTCGGAGCTGCTGTTTTTAACTTCAATGCTGTAATCTCTATATTCCTCCATTAACTGGTTTACAACTTCTGCACACATCAGGGGGTTGGTACCCTGAATGCTGATGATAAGAATGCCTGTGCCCAAAGTTTTAGGAGTTACTTGTACTGCCCCGGCCAGGCTTGCGGCTGATGAAGCCGGTTGCCATGTTACATTGTAATCTTTACCCACCTGTGAAATAGGGTTTCGTATCAACCTGAACATTCCATTCGGATTCCTGAAGTATTGATCAAAGCGAAAAACTGTGTTTTCATTATTTATCCGGAATTCATGGTCATTCAGGAATTTTACACTCATTGAAAATATCCGTGACGAGTCAGCTAATTGAACTACATCCAGCAAAAAAGGACCTTGCTTGTAAATATTATTTGTAATAAATCTTCCTTTTGAAATATAGCTTACCTGCAGGTTCAGTTTCTTCACCACTCTTTCCATTAATGGCCTCGATCTTAATATTTCAATTTCACTGGCAATGTTGAGGGCCTTATTGTTCATGAATATATCTTCAAATTTATCGCTGCGGCCCTGCTGCTGTTCACTCTTAATGAGTAATGTGCCGCCAGCGCTGTAAATGCGGGTAGAATACCGCAAATAAGCATAAGCAATAAAAAGACTTATAGCTACCGACAAAAGGAAAATGGGAAGAAACCGGACATATTTATAAAACAGGTCCCGTAAACTTAAACTCCAGAGTTCGCTTTTATTAATGTTAACGTTAACCGGTTCTTGCATTCAGTATTTGATTAAGGATATTTTTTACCTGAAAATATTGTAGATAAATGCTGCTGATGTAATAATGCTCAATGCAAAACTTATACGCTGGGCAACAATTGACTGATCGGTCTGTTTGGCTTTTTGCCTGATCGGTTCTACTATCACTACATCATTTTGCATCAGGTTGTAATAGGGCGATTCGAAAATATCTTTTGAAGATAAATCAATATACCCTGTTTCTCTCTTACCATCAATCTCTCTCATCACTTTAACGTTTGTCCTTTTACCATAATCAGTAACCCCGCCCGCCAAACCCACAGCTTCCAGTATAGTAATTCTTTCACCCGTTATGTTGATCACTCCTTCCTTGCCAAACTGCCCAAGCATGGTTATTTTAAAATTCAGAAACCGTATAATAACATTAGGGTCTTTCAAAAGCTCTACCGGCTCTGTAAGTCTTTTCTTTATTTGTGTGGCCAGTTCCTGTTTGGTCAATCCTTCTGCATGAAATGTTCCCAGCCGGGGGTATTCGATATTACCGCGGGCATCCACCAAAAATCCGCCACCGCCTG